>JAQVKR010000216.1 GCA_028694565.1 Gammaproteobacteria bacterium
AGCTCTCCCCCGGCTCCAGCTTCAGGGACACGGAGTTCATGCAGAAGCGCCTGCCCGTGGGGGCGGGTCCGTCGTCGAACACGTGGCCGAGGTGGGCGTCGCAGCGGGCGCAGAGCACCTCCACCCGGCGCATGAACAGGCTGCGGTCCTCCTCGAAGCGGACGTTCTGCTCCGCCAGCGGGGCGGTGAAGCTGGGCCACCCGGTGCCCGAGTCGAACTTGTCCCGGGAGCTGAACAGGGGCTGGCCGCAGCAGGCGCAGTGGTAGGTGCCCGGGATCTTGGTGTCGAAGTACTCGCCGGTAAAGGCCCGTTCGGTGCCCTTCTCGCGGCAGACGCGATACTGGTCCCGGGTCAGGCGCTCGCGCCACTCCGCGTCGGTAAGGACGATCTTGTCGCTCATGGGCATCTCCCCCCGGCCGTGTCGGCCGCACGCTGCACACCGCGCACGGGTGGTGCGCGAACCTTCGGCAGGTCAACAGGATAGACCATCGGGGGCGCCCCGGGTTCAGTGGGCGAAGCCATGGAAAAGCGCGGGAATTCAGCCCCCGGGGTCTCTGTTACAATGCCTCCCACCCGAGAGCTGACGCGGAGAACGCGAGAATGATGCTGGACGTTGTGATCGAGCAGCGGCACCACCCGGTGGAGGTGGGCGCCGAGACGCTGGCCGCAGGGAGCGAATTCTTCGACAAGATGGACCGGGACATGGACGCCGGCTGGCAGGTGGGCCCGGAGTTCCTGGAGAAGCCGGGGCGGGTGATGCGGGCCCGGATCGCGGCCGACCGGCTGCTGCTGGCGGTGGAGGCGGGCAACGAGGCCATGGTGCAGGGCATGGCGGGCTATATCGTCTCCCGCCTGCCGGAGGTGCGCACGGTGCGCATCGATACCGATGGCGAGCCCCAGAATACCGTCCTGCTGGACGGCCAGGGGCGGGAAATCGACTGAGGGCCCGGAGCCGTGCCGGGTCCCCCGCGCGGCTGCAGGCATGGATTCCAAGTGGTGAGGCTGGGTGATGAGAATGGCGGTGCTGCGCCCGATATTGCTGTTGCTGGCCCTCATGGCGGCTTTCACGGTCCGTGCCGGGAGCCTCGAGCTGCCCCTGCCGGGCGGCGAGAAGATGACGGTCGAGACCTATCCGGCCCCGGGTGACACGCGCATCCTGTGGCTGCCTTCCGAGCATGGCATCGCCGCCCGGCAGCGACCCACGGCCGAGGGGCTGGCGGGCATGGGGCTCGAGGTCTGGATGCCCGACATCCACCTCGCGCTGCTGCTTTCGCCCGGGCGCGACAGCCTGAAGGAGGTGCCGGACAGCATCGGCCGGGCGCTGATCGAGGCGGCGGCCGCGGACGGCCGGCGGGTGGTCCTGATGGCCTCCGGGCGCACCGCGCCCCTCGCCCTCGGCGCCGCCCGGGCCTGGCAGCTGGAGCACCCCGGCGAGCTGGGCCTGCTGGGGGCGGTGCTGCTCCACCCCAATCTCTACGCCGAGACGCCCCAGGGGGGAGCCGAGGCCCGCTACCTGCCCATCGCCTCGGCGACCAACCTGCCCATCTATATCTTCCAGCCCTCCCTGTCGGCCTCCAGCTGGCATCTGGAGCGCATGACCGAGCTGTTGGAGCGGGGCGGCAGCAACGTGACGACCCAGATGCTCGAGGAGGTCTCCGACGGCTTCAACCAGCGGCCGGATTTCACGCCGGTGGAGGAGGCCATCACCCGGCGCCTGCCGGGCCAGGTGCGGCAGGCGTTGTGGATGCTGGAGAGCTACGCCGGGCCGCGCGAGGCCGCTCCGATGCCGGAGCGTGGCGCCCTGGCCCGGGCTGACGCGCCGCGCAGCCGCCTGCTCAGGCCCTACGCGGCGCAGGGGGCCACCCCGTCCCTGGCCCTGAAGGATCTGGAGGGTGGGGAGCACGTCCTCGGCGCCCTCGGCGGACAGGTGGTGCTGGTGAATTTCTGGGCCACCTGGTGCCCCCCGTGCGTCAAGGAGATCCCCTCCCTGCAGCGCCTCTACGCCGGGCTGCGCGACCGCGGCTTCCAGGTGCTGGCGGTGGACGTGGGGGAGACGGCCGAGACGGTGCGCACCTTCTTGGCGCCCTTCGAGGTGACCTTTCCGATGCTGATCGACCCCGATGGCGTGGCGCTGAAGGACTGGGAGGTGCACGGCTTCCCCACCAGCTTCGTGGTGGACCGCGCCGGCCGCATCCGCTTCGCCTTCTTCGGCGCCCTGGAATGGGACGACCCCGAGGTGGTGGCGCAGATCGAGTCGCTGCTCGCGGAGTGATCCGCGGGCAAGCGTGTCGTCGAGACTTTAAAAGACTTGATGGACAGGATTGACAGGATGCATCCCCCGCGGAGGGCACCGATTGTACCGATGTCCATGACAGGGAAATGACCTGCCGATCCGGTGGCGAGCGGCCGTTCCGGAACCAGAGGAACTGCTTAATGGTGTGAACATTGGCTGGCGCAGTTACCTGTCGAGCGGTGATGAACGCTGTTCAGCGGATACGGAGTCTTTTTGAATCCTGTCTATTAATAAGCTTCTGCAAAGCAAGATCATGAATTATCTCGCCCACGTGGTGCTGGCCGGGCCGGATCCGGAGGCGCGGCTCGGAAATTTTCTCGGCGACTTCGTCACCGGCACCCTGGCGGGACTGCGCGGGCGCTACCCCGCGGCGGTACTCGCCGGCATCGCCCTGCACCGGCGCATCGACGCCTGGACCGATGCCCATCCGCGCCATCGCGCCAGCTGCGCCCGCATCCACCCGCAGCGCCGGCGGCTGGCGGGGGTGATCGTGGACGTGGGCTACGATCACGTCCTCACGCGCCGCTGGGAGCGGCACGTGGGGGAGGCGCGGGAGGGGTTCATAGCCGCTTTCTACCGGCTGCTGGAGGAGAACCGGGAACTGCTGCCGGAACGGCTCTCCCGCCACCTGTCCCGGCTCGTCGGCGAGAACTGGCTCGGCTGCTACGGCGACCGCGACGGCCTCGGCGTCACCTTCACGCGCATGTCCCGGCGCCTGCGCCGCCCGGAGCTGCTGGTGGGGGCGGAGGCGGAGGTGGCGCGGCACTACGATGCGCTGGAGGCCGATTTCGAGGCCTTTTTCCCGGAGCTGCGGACGCGGGTCCAGGCGTGGCAGGCGGAGGCGGGCTCATGAGCAGGCCCCGGGGCCCGGCGTCCTCCCCCTGCGTGGGCATCTGCACCCTCGACCCGGAGCGGCGCTACTGTACCGGCTGCCTGCGCACCCTCGGCGAGATCGCCGGCTGGAGCGGCATGGGCCCGGCCGAGCGCGAGGCGGTATGGGCCGCCCTTGAGGTGCGGAAGAAACGGGACCGGCCGGAATGGATAGGCGCCGGCGGGGCGTGACTCCGGCCCAGGCGCCATTGCCGCGGACGCTGCTCCATTCGGTGTTCGGCGCCAAGACGCGAAGACACGAAGGGTGAGAGGTGTTTTTGGTTGGGCGGGATGTCCAGTGAAGGGAACGTGCGGAGATTCCTGCGCCTGTGCTTGTTCGTGTTCCGTGAGGTGTATTGCGGGAAAGGGCGGATCCCCTTGTTGGGAATGAACCCGGTGTGTTGGTAGCGTGCACGATTCAGAATATTTGTTCCGTCCTTTCGCATCAATCCTGTGAGTCCTGAAAAATCCTGTTAATCCTGTCCATTCGCTGTTGCCGGATCGTTACGCCCGCAGGTCGCGGTCGCGCATGCCGATGAGGTAGAGCAGGGCGTCGAGGCCCAGGGTGGAAATGGCGTGGCGGGCGCTGGCGCGCACCAGGGGCTTGGCGTGGAAGGCCACGCCGAGGCCGGCGCTGCGCAGCATGGGCAGGTCGTTGGCGCCGTCGCCCACGGCGATCACCTGCTCCAGGTCGATCTCCTCCGCCGCGGCGATCTCCCGCAGCAGCTCGGCCTTGCGCTCGCCGTCGACGATGGCTCCCACCACGTTGCCGGTCAGCCTGCCGTCGGCGATCTCCAGTTCGTTGGCGTGGACGTGGTCGATGCCGAGCCGGCGCTGCAGGCATTCGCCGAAGTAGGTGAAGCCGCCGGAGATGACGGCGGTCCGGTAGCCGAGGTGGCGCAGGTTGCGGATCAGCCGCTCGGCCCCCTCGGTGAGCTGCAGCCGTCCGGCCACCCGCTCGAGCACCGCGACGTCGAGCCCGCGCAGCAGCGCCAGGCGCCGGCGCAGGCTCTCGCGGAAATCGATCTCCCCGCGCATGGCCGCCGCGGTGATGGCGGCCACCTGGTCCATGACGCCCGCCTCGCGGCCGAGCTCGTCGATCACCTCCTGCTGGATCAGGGTGGAGTCCATGTCGAACACCACCAGGCGGCGGTTGCGCCGGTAGGGCGTGTCCTCCTGGAAGGCGATGTCCACGCCCACCTCCTGGGCGATGGTCATGAATTCCCCCTTCAGCGCATCCGCATCCGGCGGCTGGCCGCGCACGGAGAGCTCGATGCAGGCCCGGCCGGGGCCGGCATCCTTCCGCTGCAGGGAGCGGCGGCCGGAGAGGCGCTTGATGTCGTCGATGTTCAGCCCGCTGGCGGTGATGGCCGCGGCGATGGGCTGGAGCTGGGCGGCGGTGAGGGCGCGGCCGATCACGGTGATGATGTAGCGCGCCTTGCCCTGCTCCCGCACCCAGCCCTCGTAGGCGTCGCCGCCCACCGGCACGAAACGCAGGTGCATGCCGTGGGCGTGGACGTGGAACAGGATGTCCTTGAGGATGGGCGAGTTCTCCGCCGTGTCCGGTATCTCCACCAGGATGCCCAGCGACAGGGTGTCGTGGATTACCGCCTGGCCCATGTCCAGGATGTTCACGTCGTACTCGGCGAGGATGCCCATCAGCGATGAGGTGAGCCCGGGCTTGTCGTTGCCGGAGATCTGGATCAGGACGATTTCGCTCATGGGCTTCTCTGGAACCTGGGCGTTGCGGGGTGAGCCGGGTCAGGGCGGCGGCGCATGACCGCCCCAATATACCAGCATCGTGACCGGGATCGTGGCGGTGGGGCCGCTGCCGGGGCCGGGGCGCGGGAACGGCGCCGCCGGCGACTATTTCTTGCGCCAGGTCACCGCGTAGAGATCCGTGCGCCGATCGCGCAGGTTGCGCACGCTGCCCTGCTCGCGCAGCTCCTTGAGCTTCTCCAGGTTGAGATCGGCGATCAGGGTCATCTCCGTGTTCGGGGTGGCCTCGGCGGCGATGGCGTCGTGGGGGAAGGCGTAGTCGGAGGGGGTGAAGATGGCCGCCTGGGAGTACTGGATGTCCATGTTCTCCACGTTGGGCAGGTTGCCCACGCTGCCGGAGATGACCACGTAGCACTCGTTCTCGATGGCGCGTGCCTGGGCGCAGCGGCGCACCCGCTCGTAGGCGTTCTTGGTGTCGGTCCAGTAGGG
>JAQVKR010000217.1 GCA_028694565.1 Gammaproteobacteria bacterium
GAGCACATGAAAGCCATGATCGACGGGATCCACACCCAGTTCATCGATCGTGTGATGGCGGGGCGCGGCGACCGGCTCCAGGACGATCCGGATCTGTTCAGCGGGCTGGTCTGGTCCGGCGAGCAGGCCATGGCCCTGGGGCTGGTGGACGGTCTCGGCGGCGCCGGCTACGTGGCCCGCGAAGTCGTCGGCGCCGAGAAGCTGGTGGACTTCACCGTGGGCAAGGATCTCATCGACCTGGTGTTCGAGCGACTCGGCCTGGTCATGGCCAACCTGCTCTGGAGCCAGGGCGCCCCGGGAGCCCTGCTGGCCCGCTGAGTCTCAGAGGATCTCCACGCCCTCGGCCTCCAGCATCCGCGCCAGGCGGATGAGGGGCAGGCCGATGAGGGTGCTGGGGTCGTCCCCTTCCATGCGTTCGAACAGGGCGATGCCGAGTCCCTCCGACTTGAAGCTGCCGGCGCAGTTGTAGGGCTGCTCGCGCTCCAGGTAGTGGGTGATCTGCGCATCGGTCAGGTGACGGAACACCACGCTGAAGGTCTCCAGGCTGACCTGGGCCCGGTTCGTGCGGGTGTTGAGCAGGCACAGCCCGGTCAGGAAGCTGACGCGCCGGCCCGAGGCCCGGCGCAGCTGCTCGGCCGCCCGCTCGAACCCCCCCGGCTTGCCCAGCACCTCGCCGCCGTTCACCGCCACCTGATCCGAGCCGATGACGAGCGCGTCGGGGAACTGCTCCGCCACCGCCCGCGCCTTGGCCTCGGCCAGGCGCCGGACCAGCGCCTCCGGGCTCTCGCCGCCATGGCGGGTTTCGTCCGCCTCCGGGGCGGCGGTGGCGAACGGCAGGCCGAGCCGTTCCAGCAGTTCGCGCCGATAGGGCGAGGTGGAGGCCAGTACCAGGGGCTGCATGGGTCTTGCTCCGCGTATCCAGGGGGAGTGGGATGATAGCAGCCACGGCGGGTCTGGAGAAAAGGAAAGGGCTGGTTTCACCGCAGATCGCGCCGATTCGCACGGCCGGGGCGGGCGGTTCGGGCGATCCAGGCCGGGGCCGGCCCCAAATCCCCGGGAAGGCGCGCTGGATGTCCGCGGGCCGGCGCCGGCCGGTTGCGCGGCGGGCCCCGGCGCAGACGGATGCGGCGGAGGGCCCGGCGTCAAGCGATGAAATCCGCGCTTGGCGGGATTTTCCGCGGGCGCGGCGAGTTGGTGCGGGTGGGGGGATGTGCGAAAATCACGCGGTTTTGCAGAGCATTCGGCGCGAGGGGAGGAACCGGACGGATGGCCGCAGCGGAAAAGTTTCAGGAAACGATCCAGGCGGTGCGCTGGGCGGACGGGGCGGTGGAGATGCTGGACCAGCGCCTCCTGCCCCACGCGGAGGCCTATCTGCGCCTGGCCACGGCGGCGGAGGTGGCCGCCGGGATTCGCGACATGGCCGTGCGCGGGGCGCCGGCCATCGGCATCGCGGCGGCCTATGGCGTGGTGCTGGCCGCCCGGACCCGGTACGCCGAGGACCCCGCCGGCTGGCGGGAGGCGGTGACGGCGGACCTGGAACTGCTGGCGGCCGCGCGACCCACGGCGGTCAACCTGTTCTGGGCGCTGGAGCGCATGGGGCGGTGCCTGGCGGGGCTGGCGGGCGACCCGGTGCCGGCCCTGCTGGCCGAGGCGCGGCGCATCCACGAGGAGGACATCGCCGCCAATCATCGCATGGGCGAGCTGGGCGCCGCCCTCATCGAGGGCCCCTGCGGGGTCCTGACCCACTGCAACACCGGCTCGCTGGCCACCGGGGGGTTCGGCACCGCGCTGGGCGTCATCCGCCAGGGTTTCGCCGAGGGGCGCGTCACCGAGGTGTTCGCCGACGAGACCCGGCCCTGGCTGCAGGGGGCGCGGCTCACCGCCTGGGAGCTGGTCCACGACCATATCCCCGCCACCCTGATCGCCGACAGCGCGGCGGCGCTGGTGATGCGCTCCGGCAGGGTGGGGTGGGTGATCGTGGGCTCCGACCGCATCGCCGCCAACGGCGACGTGGCCAACAAGATCGGCACCTACCAGCTGGCGGTGGCGGCCCGCTACCACGGGGTGAAGTTCATGGTGGTGGCCCCGACCTCCACCGTGGACCTGGCGGTGCCCGATGGCGCGGCCATTCCCATCGAGACACGCGCCGGGGACGAGGTGGCCAGCCTCGGCGGCCAGCGGGTGGCCGCGCCCGGGGTGCGGGCCTGGAATCCGGTCTTCGATGTCACCCCCGCCGAGCTGGTGGACGCCATCGTCACCGAGCGGGGCGTGGTGCGCTCCCCCGACCGGGCCGGAATGGCCGCCATGATGGGGGTTTGAAGGCAACCTCCGGCCGCCTTGTGGTATCATTGAACGCTTTATTACGGGGGTGCGGGAATGCCGCGCCCAGGCATGCAAGGGAACACCGTCAGGATGGCTGAAATCGCCCGGGAAGTTCTGCCTGTCAACATCGAGGACGAGCTCAAACAGTCCTACCTCGACTACGCCATGAGCGTCATCGTCGGCCGCGCCCTGCCGGATGTGCGCGACGGCCTCAAGCCCGTGCACCGGCGGGTGCTGTTCGCCATGAGCGAGCTGGGCAACGACTGGAACAAGCCCTACAAGAAGTCGGCCCGCGTGGTGGGCGACGTCATCGGTAAATACCACCCCCACGGCGACGCCGCGGTCTACGACACCATCGTGCGCATGGCCCAGCCCTTCAGCCTGCGCTACATGCTGGTGGACGGCCAGGGCAACTTCGGCTCCGTGGACGGCGACGCGCCGGCGGCCATGCGTTACACCGAGGTGCGCATGGCGCGCATCGCCCATGAGCTGCTGGCGGACCTCGACAAGGAGACCGTCGACTTCGTCCCCAACTACGACGAGACCGAGAAGGAGCCCTCGGTCTTCCCCACCCGGGTGCCGAACCTGCTGGTCAACGGCGCGGCGGGCATCGCGGTGGGCATGGCCACCAACATCCCGCCCCACAACCTGGGCGAGGTGGTGGATGCCTGCGTGGCGCTCATCGACGCCCCGGACCTGACCGTGGACGAGCTGATGGGCTACCTGCCGGGGCCCGATTTTCCCACCGGGGCCATCATCAACGGCCGTCGCGGCATCATCGAGGCCTACCGCACCGGCCGGGGCCGCATCTACGTGCGCGGGCGCGCGGCCATCGAGACCGACCCGGGGACCGGCCGCCAGACCATTCTCATCACCGAGCTCCCCTACCAGGTGAACAAGGCCCGGCTGATCGAGAAGATCGCCGAGCTGGTCAAGGAGAAGAAGCTCGAGGGCATCTCCGAGCTGCGCGACGAGTCCGACAAGGACGGCATGCGCGTGGTCATCGAGCTCAAGCGCGGCGAGATGGGCGAGGTGGTGCTGAACAACCTCTACGCCCACACTCAGCTGCAGACCGTGTTCGGCATCAACATCGTGGCCCTGGCCGACGGCCAGCCGCGGCTGCTCAACCTCAAGGACCTGCTGGAGGCGTTCCTGCGCCACCGCCGCGAGGTGGTGACCCGCCGCACCCTCTACGATCTGCGCAAGGCGCGGGATCGCGCCCACATCCTGGAAGGCCTGGCGGTGGCCCTGGCCAACATCGATCCCATCATCGCCCTGATCAAGGCCGCGCCGAGCCCGGCCGAGGCGAAGGCGGGCCTGATGGCGCAGGCCTGGGCGCCGGGCCCGGTGCTGGCCATGCTGGAGCGCAGCGGCGCCGCGGCCTCCCGTCCCGAGGACCTGGCCGCGGAATTCGGCCTGCAGGCGGAGGGCTACCGCCTCTCCGAGGCCCAGGCCCAGGCCATCCTGGACCTGCGCCTGCACCGCCTGACCGGGCTGGAGCAGGACAAGATCGTCAACGAGTACCGCGATCTGCTCGACGCCATCCAGGATCTCCTCGGCATCCTCGGCAGCACCGAGCGGCTGCTGGAGGTGATCCGCGAGGAGCTCACCCAGATCCGGGAGCAGTACGCCGATGTCCGCCGCACCGAGATCCTGGAGTCCCAGCTCGACCTGACGCTGGAGGACCTCATCAGCGAGGAGGACGTGGTGGTGACCCTCTCCCACTCGGGTTACGCCAAGTCCCAGCCGCTGGCCGCCTACCGCGCCCAGCGCCGCGGCGGCAAGGGCAAGAGCGCCACCGCGGTGAAGGACGAGGATTTCGTCGACCGGCTGCTCATCGCCAACACCCACGACACCATCCTCTGCTTCTCCAGCGCCGGGAAGGTCTACTGGCTGAAGGTCTACCAGATTCCCCAGGCGGGACGCGGCGCCCGCGGGCGGCCCCTGGTGAACCTGCTGCCCCTGGCCGAGGGCGAGCGCATCAACGCCATTCTCCCGGTACGCGACTACGAGGCGGGCTACTACATCTTCATGGCCACCGCCGGCGGCACGGTCAAGAAGACCCCGCTCACCGACTTCTCGCGCCCGCGCAGCAGCGGCATCATCGCCGTGGATCTGGTGGAGGGCGATCGCCTGGTGGGGGTGGATCTCACCGACGGCAGCCGCGAGGTGATGCTTTTCTCCGATGCCGGCAAGGTCATCCGCTTTGCCGAGACCGACGTGCGCGCCATGGGCCGCGTCTCCCGCGGCGTGCGCGGCATGCGCCTGCCCGAGAGCGCGCGCATCATCTCTCTCATCATCGCCGACCCGGATGGGTGCGTGCTCACCGCCACCGAGAACGGCTACGGCAAGCGCACCCCGGTGGGGGAGTATCCCACCTACGGCCGCGGCGGCCAGGGCGTCATCTCCATCCAGACCAGCGAGCGCAACGGCGCCGTGGTGGGCGCGGTGCAGGTGAACGACGATGACGAGATCATGCTCATCAGCGACCAGGGCACTCTGGTGCGCACGCCGGTGGCCGGGGTCTCGAAGCTGGGCCGCAACACCCAGGGCGTGACGCTCATCCGCCTGGCCGAGGAAGAGAAGCTGGTGGGCCTGGAGCGCATCGCCGAGGCGGACATCGGCGAGGCCGGGGCGGCGGAGGATGCGGATGCCGAGGCGGATGCCGGCGCGGGCGCAGAGAGCGGCGCCGGGGAGGATTGAGCGCGGCGCGGTTCAGCGGGAGGGCCGGGGCGGCGCCGGCCGCAGATGGCGGTCGGCACTCCGGCGTTGAGTCAACCACAGGGGGAGAAGGCGATGGCACGGGTGTATAACTTCAGCGCGGGTCCGGCGATGCTGCCCGAGGCGGTTCTGGAACGGGCGCGCACGGAGATGCTCGACTGGCAGGGCAGCGGCATGTCGGTGATGGAGATAAGCCATCGCGGCAAGGAGTTCATGTCCATCGCCGCGAAGGCGGAGGCGGATCTGCGCGAGCTGATGGCCATCCCCGCCAACTACAAGGTGCTGTTCCTCCAGGGCGGCGCCTCCAGCCAGTTCGCG
>JAQVKR010000218.1 GCA_028694565.1 Gammaproteobacteria bacterium
CGGCTGCTCGGCATCGACCGCCGGGAACTGGGCGACGGAGCGCTCGCCGGGGACTATCGCGACGCCGTGGCCCGCCACTCCCGCCGCGGCGCCCCGGAGCCGCTCGCGTGGGAGGCGTTCTCCGCCGGCATTTCCTACCGGCGGGCGGACGTCCACAGCGGCGAGACCTACGCCAACCTTGCCGGAATGGTGCGGGACGCGCGCGCCGGCGACGGACCCGCCCCGGTGGTCGTGTTCTACCTCGCCGTCCCGCCCGCGCTCATCGAGCCCATCGTCGATGGGCTGGGGGAGGCGGGACTGACCCGCGACGCCGATCGCGCCCGGGTGGTGGCGGAGAAGCCGCTCGGCCGCGATCTGGACTCCTTCCGCGCCATCAACGGCGCCCTCGGCCGCCGTTTCGTCGAGCAGCAGACCTATCGCATCGATCACTTCCTCGGCAAGGAAACGGTCCAGAACATCCTGGCCCTGCGCTTCGCCAACCCCATCTTCGAGCCCATCTGGGACCGGCGCTACGTGGATCACGTCGCCATCACCGTGGCCGAATCCCTGGGCGTGGAGCACCGCGGCGCCTACTACGAACACGCGGGAGCCCTGCGCGACATGGTCCAGAACCACCTCCTGCAGCTGCTCTGCCTGGTGGCCATGGAGCCCCCGGTGGCCTATGACGCCGAGGACATCCGCAACAAGAAGATGGACGTGCTGCGGGCCCTGCGCCCGATCACCCGCGCCGGAGTGCACGAGGTGGCCGCACGCGGGCAATACGGTCCCGGCTGGCTGCGCGGCGTCCGCCTGCCCGGCTACCGCGGGGAGCCAGCGGTGGATCCGCGCTCCAACACCGAGACCTTCGCCGCGCTGAAGCTGCAGGTGGACAACTGGCGCTGGCAGGAGGTCCCCTTCTACCTGCGTACCGGCAAGCGGCTGGTGGACCAGGTATCGGAAATCTCCATCCGCTTCCGCGACGTTCCCCACCGGGCGTTCCCCGACGCGGTGGGGCTGAACGCCCAGCCCGCCCGGCTGGTCATCCGGATCCAGCCCGATGAGGGCATCGACCTGAAGTTCATGGCCAAGGAGCCGGGATCGCCGCTGCGCCTGCGGCCGGTGGACATGCGCTTCAGCTACCGCGAGGCGTTCGCCCAGGCCAGCCCGAACGCCTACGAAACCCTGCTCCGGGACGTGCTGCTCGGCGATGCCACCCTGTTCATGCGCGCCGACCAGGTGGAGGCGGCCTGGCGGCTGCTGATGCCGGTGCTGGAGGTGTGGGAGGAGACGCCCGCGGCCGACTTTCCCAACTACTCCGCCGGCAGCTGGGGGCCCGAATCGGCCCAGGTCCTGATGGCCCGCGACGGCCGCAGCTGGCTCTCCCCCGCCCTGCCCGCCGGCTCCCGGCGGCAAGCCGGCCAACCCCGGGAGGAGACCCGTGACGAATACGACCACGACGCCGCGAACCCGGCCGGGACGGCCCGGGACGGAGACACCCCCTAGCCCGCCGGGCGGCGCCCGCCGGCACCGAACCCTGCCGGCCCTGTTCCCCGCCGCGCTGAGCATACGGGCGGTGGCGCTGCTGACCTTCTGCGCCGGCGCGGTATTGCTGGCCTCGGCCGCATTCCCCGGCGTCGCCGGGCGCCTGGCGCTCCTGCGCGAGTACCTGCCCCTGCCCGCGGTGGAGGGGGCGCACCTGCTGTCGGTCAGTGCCGGCGTCGCGCTCCTCGCCCTCGCCCGCGGCATCGCCGGACGGGTGCGCGGCGCCTACCGGCTGGCCCTGCCGCTGCTGCTGGCCGGGGCCCTGTTCACGTTCCTGAAGGGCCTCGACTACGAGGAGGCGCTGTTCCTGCTGGGAGTGGCGGCGCTGCTCCATCTCCAGCGCGGACGCTTCGATCGCCACAGCTACCCCCTGCTCAGCCGCCGCAGCCTGCTCTGGACCGCGGCGGCCATCGCCGGGCTCACCGCCTATGCCGCATTGACGCTCCGGCTCAACGGCGCCCACTTCCTGCGCCCGCTCGCCGCCGCCGTGATCGGCTTTCTCGGCCTGCTGGGCTGGGCCTGGTTCCGTCTGCCGCGCCCGGCGCTGTCGCTCCCCGCCGCGGATGAGCTGGACGCCGCCCGGCGCCTCATCCGCACCCATGGCGGCAACCGTTTCGCCCACATCCTGTTCAGCGGCGACAAGTACCTGTTCCACGGCCGCGACGAACGGGCGCTGATCCAGTACGCCCCCGTGCGCGGCAGCCTGGTGGCCCTGGGCGATCCGCTGGGCGATGCGGACCGATTCCCCGGGCTCGTGCTGGAGTTCCGCGACTTCGCCGATCGCTACGATCTCAACAGCGTGTTCTACGAGGTTTCCGAACGCCACCTGCACCTCTATCACGACGCCGGTCTCGCCCTGTTCAAGCTCGGCGAGGCGGCCCGGGTCCCGGTGGCCGGCTTCACGCTGGCCGGTCGGCGCCACGGCTCCCTGCGCAGCTCGGTCAACCGGGCCCGCGGCGAGGGCGCCCGGTTCGAGCTGCTGCAGCCGCCCTTCGCCGAGGCCACCTGGGCCGGGCTGGAGCAGGTTTCACGCGCCTGGCTGGCGGACCGGCACGGCCACGAACAGGGCTTTTCACTCGGCCGGTTCGAGCGCGGCTACCTGGAACTCGGACCGGTGGCGGTGATCACGGCGGCGGACCGGATCGCGGCCTTCGCCTCCCTCGGCCGCGACTACGGCGGGCGGGAGGCCCTGGCCTTCGACCTGATGCGCCTCTCGCCCACCGCACCGCCCGGGGTCATGGAGCTGCTGCTGGTGGAGCTCATCGGCGTGGCCGGCCAACAGGGCTACCGCTACCTGGATCTCGGCGTCGCCCCCCTGAGCGGAGTGGGACGCAACCGCTTCGCACGCCGCGGCGAGCGCATGGCCCGGCTGCTCTACGACCACGGCAACCAGTTCTACGCCTACCAGGGCCTGCGCCGCTTCAAGCAGAAGTTCGATCCGGTCTGGGAGGGAGTCTACCTCGCCTATCCGCCACTGGCGCCGCTGCCGGGCCTGCTGCTGGACGTCTCGGCGCTGATTGCCGGCGGCTACCGGCGGGTGCTGCTGCGCGGGTCGTGAAACGCGCCCCCGGCCGCCGGAGGTTCGCGACAGGTGTGCTTTGGCGGCGCTTCTTATAGGATGGATCCAGGAAACCCGGAACCCGTGAAATCCGGCGGTCAGAACCGGAACGCACCCCACCCCGGCCTGCTGCGCACCACGCCACGGCACCGTGAGTCACCGGCGGACCAACCCCCCGTGCCGTGGCGCCGAAGCCAGAGAGAGGAGAGGCAACCCATGGAGAAGACCTTCGTCTACGCCTTCGAGGAGGGCGACGGCAGAAACAAGATGCTGCTCGGGGGCAAGGGCGCCAACCTGTGCGAAATGACCCGGATCGGGCTCAACGTCCCGCCCGGATTCGTCATCTCCACCGAGGCCTGCCTCGCCTACCTGGCCGACCCCGACCGCGAGCTGCCGGCCGGGGTCATGGACCAGGTGCGGACGCATGTCACCGGCCTGGAGCGCAAGACCGGCAAGACCCTCGGCGGCGCCGATAATCCCCTGCTGGTCTCGGTGCGCTCCGGCTCCGCCATGTCCATGCCCGGGATGATGGACACCATCCTCAATCTCGGCCTCAACCGCGCCACCCTCGAGGGGCTGATCCGCCAGACCGGCAACGAGCGCTTCGCCTACGACGCCTACCGGCGCTTCATCCAGCTCTTCGGCAAGGTGGCGCTGGGGGTGGCGGACGAGCCCTTCGACGAGGTCTTCGAGGCGGCCAGGCAGAGCGCCGGGGTGAAGCTGGACGTGGGACTCTCGGCGCGCGACCTGGAGGGGATCTGCGACCGGTTCCTGGAGGTGGTGGAGCGGGCCACCGGCGCGCCCTTCCCCGACGACCCCCACGCGCAGCTGGAGATCGCCATCAAGGCGGTGTTCGACTCCTGGATGGGCAAGCGGGCGGTGGACTACCGGCGCGAGTTCCACATCACGCCGGCCATGGCCAACGGCACGGCGGTGAACGTGGTGACCATGGTGTTCGGCAACATGGGGGAGGACTCCGCCACCGGCGTGGGCTTCACCCGCTTTCCGGACACCGGCGAGAACCGGATGTTCGGCGAGTACCTGGTCAACGCCCAGGGCGAGGACGTGGTGGCGGGCATCCGCACGCCCAGGCCCATCGACGCCCTGGCCGGGGAGATGCCCGATCTCCACCGCCAGCTGGTCGAGCTGCGCGACAAGCTGGAGTCCCACTACCGGGAGGTGCAGGATTTCGAGTTCACCATCGAGAAGGGCGTCCTCTACTGCCTGCAGACCCGCAACGGCAAGATGAACGCCCAGGCGCTGGTGCGCACCTCGGTGGAGATGGCCAACGAGGGGCTCATCGACCGCCGCCAGGCGCTGCTGCGCATTCCGCCGCAGGCCCTCGAGCAGATGCTCTTTCCCCGCCTGGCGCCGATGGCCAGCCACCGCCCCATCGCCCGCGGCCTGCCGGCCTCGCCCGGCGCCGCTGCGGGTCGGGCGGTATTCGACGCCGACCGCGCCGAACAGCTCGGGCGCGGCGGCCAGCCGATCATCCTGGTGCGCGAGGAAACCAAGCCGGAGGACATCCACGGCTTCTTCGCCTCGCGGGGCATTCTCACCTCCCGCGGCGGCAAGACCTCCCACGCCGCGGTGGTGGCCCGGGGCATGGGCAAGCCGTGCGTGGCCGGCGCCGAGGGCATCCGCGTGGACGTGCGCATGCGCCAGGCCTTCGTCGGCGAGCACACCATCCGCGAGGGCGATCTCATCACCCTCGACGGCACCACCGGCGAGGTCTACCTGGGCGAGGTGCCCATGATCGAGGCGGAGTTCTCCCCCGAGCTGGAGACGCTGCTGGGCTGGGCCGACGCGGCGGCCGCGCTGCGGGTGATGGCCAACGCCGACACCCCGGAGGACGCCGAGCGGGCGCTGCGCTACGGCGCCATGGGCATCGGACTGTGTCGCACCGAGCGCATGTTCAACGCCACCGAACGCCTGCCGACGGTGATCGAGATGATCGTCGCCGAAAGCCCCGCCGATCGCCAGCACGCCCTGGACAAGCTGCTGCCCATGCAGCGGGAGGATTTCCGCGGCCTGTTCCGGGCCATGGCCCCGCGCCCGGTCACCATCCGCCTGCTCGACCCGCCCATCCACGAGTTCCTGCCCTCGGAGCAGCAGCTGGTGGAGGAGATCGACCGCCTCCGGCACCTGCGCGATACGGTGCAGGGCATGAACATCCTCTCCGATGCCGTGGAGTTCATCTACCGCGGCGGTACGGACCACCCCAGTGTCGCCCGCCTGGCCGACCCGCGCCTGGTGGAGGAGGCCATCGACAAGAAGGAG
>JAQVKR010000219.1 GCA_028694565.1 Gammaproteobacteria bacterium
GGCTCCTTCGGATATTGTGCCCCCTGGAGCCGGCCGGGACCCGGCGCGCAGCCGCGGGGATCGGATCGTTGTGGTCCCCAGGCAGTGGCGCCGCGGGTGCCTGAGCATAACCCCGCCCCGGAAGAGCTGTCTAATAAGCAGGACCTTATATTGCCGCGGGTTGCATCAAGGAGGCGCGGCAGGTCGGTTGCACCCCCGGATCAATTCTGATATAGAAGCGGGCTTGAATTTTACGATTGGCCGTCAGGAGAACCCGCCAGATGCCGGCACAAGCCAAGAAAGGTCAGAAGAAGTCCGCCGTGAGCGGCTTCATGGGATTCACGCCCTACAAGGAAAAGAAGGGCGAGGAGTACATGAACGACAAGCAGCTCGCCCATTTCCGGGCTATCCTCGAGTCCTGGCGCCGCGAGCTGATGGAAGAGGTGGATCGGACCGTCCATCACATGCAGGACGAAGCGGCGAACTTCCCGGATCCGAACGATCGCGCCACCCAGGAGGAGGAATTCAGCCTGGAGCTGCGCACCCGCGACCGCGAGCGCAAGCTGCTGAAGAAGATCGACGAGACGCTGAGGCACATCGAGGACGGCGACTACGGCTTCTGCGAGTCCTGCGGTGTGGAGATCGGCATCCGCCGCCTGGAGGCCCGCCCCACCGCCACCCTGTGCATCGACTGCAAGACCCTGGCGGAGATGCGCGAAAAGCAGATGGCCGGCTGATTCCGCCCGACCTCACGGCCCCGCCCAAGGCGGGGCCGCCGGGGCTGACGGCCCCGCGCTCCATCCTCCGCCGCCAACGCCGCGGAAGCCACGTCCGCCACTTCACGAGGCAGTTGCTGTGAACGTGATCGACGCCATCAAGGGACGCGCCTCGGTGCGCGCCTTTCTCGACCGCCCCGTATCCCGGGACACCGTGGAGGCGATACTCGAGGCCGCGCGCTGGGCACCCTCGGGAGTCAACATGCAGCCCTGGCAGGTGGCGGTCCTCGGCGGCGAGTCGCTCCGCCGTCTCGGCGATGCCTTCATCGCCGCGCGGGAGCGGGGCGAGAAGGAACGTCTCGACTACGGCTACTATCCCGGGCAGTGGAGCGAGCCCTACAGGTCGCGCCGCTTCGCCTGCGGCATGGCGCTCTACTCGGCGCTGGGGATCGAGCGCGGCGACAGTGTCCGCCGCAAGCAGGCCTGGTACCGCAACTACCGCTTCTTCGACGCGCCCGTCGGCCTGATGTTCTTCATCCGCCGCGATCTCGCCACCGGCTCCTGGCTCGACTACGGCATGTTCCTCCAGAGCGTGATGCTGGCGGCGCGGGAGTTCGGGCTGGAGACCTGCCCCGAGGCCTCCATGGCGGAGTTCCACGATCTGGTGCGGGAGCAACTGCAGATGCCGCCCGAATGGCTGGTGGTATGCGGCATCGCCCTCGGCTACCCGGACCGGGAGCACCCGGTGAACGGCTATCGGACCACCCGCGAACCGGTGGAGGGCTTCACCCGCTGGTATGACTGATGCCGGCGTCTATCACGGCCGCTTCGCCCCCTCCCCCACCGGCCCGCTCCATTTCGGCTCGCTGGTGGCGGCGCTGGGCAGCTTTCTGCAGGCCCGGGCACGGGAGGGAACCTGGCGGGTGCGCATGGAGGACATCGATCCGCCCCGGGAGGTGGCCGGTGCCGCGGACTCGATACTGCGCACCCTCGAGGCCTTCGGACTGACCTGGGACGGCGAGGTGCTCTACCAGAGCCGACGGAGCGAGGCCTACCGGGCGGCGCTCGCCGACCTGGAGCGGGACGGGATGCTCTACGCCTGCCGCTGCTCGCGGCGCGAGCTCGCCCCCTACGGGGGACGCTACCCGGGCTTCTGCCGCGGCCGCCGGCCATCGCCCCGGGGCCGGCAGGCCTGGCGCGTGCTCACGGATGCGGAACCGATCCGGTTCATCGACGCCGTCCAGGGGCCGTTCACCCAGTCGCTCGCCGAGGCGGGTGATTTCATCCTGTTGCGGCGGGACGGCTGCTTCGCCTACCAGCTGGCGGTGGTAATCGACGATGCCCACCAGGGCATCACCGAGGTGGTGCGGGGTTCGGACCTGCTCGACTCCACGGCGCGCCAGATCCACCTCCAGCGCCTGCTGGGATTCGCGACCCCCGGCTATGCCCATCTCCCAATCGCGGTCAACGCGGCCGGAGACAAGCTGAGCAAGCAGACCCGGGCACGGGCGCTGGATCCGGCGCACGCCCTGCCGGAGCTGCTCGCGGCGCTCGCGTTCCTGGGCCAGGGGCCCGCGGCGGAACTCGCCGACGGCACCCCCGGGGAGGTCATCGACTGGGCGGTCCGGCACTGGCGCCTGGACCGGGTCCCCCGCAACCTGACACTGCCGGCGGCGGCGAACCGCCCTCGCGCCACCGCCCCCGGGCCGTCCTGAGGACCGCCCGGAGGGCACCCGCCGCGGCCATATCGCCGGGCTCGGCTTCCGCGTGGACGCCTTCAACGTCTACCTGGTGGTGCTGACCGCGTTTCACTGGCCAGACCGGCCCTTTATCCGCAAATCGGCCATCGGCGAGTCGCCCGAGGGGAGCCCCCCGGAAGCGCCGCAACGCGGCACCGGCGCCTCCGGCGGGTCCTGATGACTGACTTTATGGCTAAAGGGCAGGGCCGACCGCCGCCTGCTTCGCTTCGTCCAGGTTCCGCGCCAGGAGCTCCACCAGCCCGGCATCGATCCGATCCGCTCCGGCCATCCCGCGCATGATGCGGATCACCTCCGCCGGCGCCATGGCCTCGCGGTAGGGGCGCTTCTGGCACAGGGCCTGGAACACGTCGGCGACGGCGATGATGCGCGCCTCGAGGCCGATTTCATCCGCCTGGCGGTGGAAGGGATAACCGTTGCCGCTGAGGGATTCGTGGTGCATCCCGGCCCATTCGGCGATGGTCTGCAAGCCGTCCACCCGGCTCAGGATCCGGTAGCTGTCGTAGCTGTGGCGCTCGATGATCGCGCGCTCCTCCTCGTCCAGCGGACCCGGCTTCTCGAGAATCGCGTCCGGAACGCGCAGCTTCCCCACGTCGTGCAGCAGGCCGCCCAGCTCCAGCTGGTCGCACACGGCGGCCGGCAGGGCCATGTATTCACCCAGCAGCCGGGCCAGCCGCGCCACCCCGAAGGAGTGCTCCACGGTGAACCGGCTCTTGGCGTCGACGATGTTGGAGAAGATCGCCGCGAGGTTGCGCAGCTCGGGGAAAGAGATCCAGCAATGGCGGGCCCGCTGGCGCTGCCTCCCGAACAGGTGGTACACCCTGTTCGCGGCCAGATCGGGCCAGAATTCCGCCGCCTCGGAGGCCTCGAGGAAGGCATCCACCAGCCTGGGCGCGAAGTAACTCCCTTCAAGACCGGTGATGCGGTCCCGGATCGCTTCCCGCTGGGCTTGCTCGCTGTGGCCGCCGAGCTGCCCGGTGAGCGCGTCCACCCGGTCGACGAGGAAGATGCAGTTGGCCAGCAGCGCGGCTTCCTCATCCAGCGGCGAATCACCCAGGGCCTCCCAATGGGCATGGTGGTGGCGCACCAGCGGGGCCAGGGAGCGGTAGGGCGGGAAGCCGTCGAGCAGCGCCGCCCCCCGGTCGCAGTGATCCTGGATCCGTGCGGTCTCCAGGTTCTGGACCAGCTCCACATGCTGAACCGTGGAGGAAACCCCGCAATCGTGCAGCATGGCGGCATTGAAGAGCCGGTCGAGCGAGTCCGCGTCGAGACCGGCCCGGCGCCCGCATACCAGCGCCATGTACGCCACCCGCCGGCCGTGTCCGACATCGTCCACGCCGACCAGATCGAGGGTTTCGGTGAGGGCCTCGGTGACCTGGCCGAGATTGATGGGAAAGGTTTTTGTGCGCGTGTCCACGTTCACGATGCGGGGTGCTGGTGGAACATTGGGCCGCCCCCGCTCCCTGGCGGGACCCTGATTTGTAAAAAATTGTGAAACGGAAGCGCCTCCGGTTCCTTGCTCCAGATCACGAAACGGCAAGCTTGATGTGCCTTATGTCAATAAACGCCGCGGTAGAGGACTCGGCCCAGCTTCAGTGGGTGGCCGCCGGAGCGGTGCGCCACCTGGGCCAGGAACAGCTCGCCGGCGGCGACCGCATCGCTGAGGGCGTTGTGGGCGGGATAACGGGGCAGGTTGTAATACTGGCGCAGCGTGGCCAGGCGCAGGCCGCCGGTGCTGACCGCCTGCCCGCGCTGGTTGAGCCAGCGCTGCTCCAGCGCCAGGGTATCCACCACCGGCGCGATGAAGCCGCAGCCGTAGATCCTGCGGCAGGCGGCATCCAGGAAACCCATCTCGATGCGGGCGTAATGGGCCAGCAGCACACGCCCGCACAGAGCCTCCAGCACCCGGGGCAGGACCGCCTCCAGGGCCTCTCCGGTGGCGGAGCGGTCATCGAAGATGCGGTGCACCACCGCGCTCTCCTCGGGAATGGCGCGGGTGGGCCGCACCAGGCAATGCGCGCTCTCCGACAGCATCACGCTGAGGTGCCGCAGCGGCACGTAGCCGACGCTCAGGATCTCGTCCTGCTCGAGGTCGAGGCCGGTCGCCTCCAGGTCGATGGCGAGGTACTCCGCCTCGTGGCAGAACAGCTCCCGGGAGGGAAAGGGGCGCGCCAGATAGTCGGCCAGCGGCCCCGGCGGCGCCCGTTTCAGCAGCCGCTGCCGCTGATAGTCCGCGCCCCGCAGCCAGTCGAGGAGCTTCATGCCCGTGTTCCCGCCGCTGGCATCAGAACCGGCCCACCTGGTAGCGCTGCCCCAGGGAGGACTGCAGGGTCCGCACCACGGCAAAGGCGTCCTTCAGGTGGTTGCGGTCGAAATTGGAGAGCTCTTCCGGGGAGAGGAAGTTGTCCGCCTGCTTGCCCTGCTTCACCAGGCGGGCCTGGTGGCGCAGGCGGATGTAGCTGATGAATTCCAGGGCATCCACGAGATCCCGGGCCCCCTGGACGCTCACCTCGCCGCGGCCGGCCACCGCGTCCAGGCGCTCCTGGGTGTTCACCGCGTCGACACCGGCCGCCAGGGCATAGACCCGGGCCAGGTCGATGATGGGTACGACCCCGTTGTGCTTGAGGTCCAGGGTGTGGTCGTGCTCGCCGCCGCGGATGAGGACGAAGTTGCGGAAAAAACCCAGCGGTGGCTGGAACTGCAGGACATTGGCCGCCATGTAGGCGAGGAATATCCGGTTCTTGCTGGAAAGGTCGAGGATGTGCCGCTGCAGCTCGGAAAACAGTGACTGGTCGCCGTGCAGCGCCCGCAGGTCGAAGAAGATGCTGGAGTGCATCAGCGCCTTCGGCTCCGGGCTCTGGATCCAACCGGCGAAATAGCG
>JAQVKR010000220.1 GCA_028694565.1 Gammaproteobacteria bacterium
GGATGAGGCCCCAGATGGTCGGCGGGGAACTCCCCGCAGCGGTCGCGTAATCGCGGCGCGGGCGGGCCGGTGCCGCCGGCCCTCGTCAACTCGGTGGTGACGATTTAACTGTAGTTCATGGAACCGGAATTGCCTTGATCCGGGTCAATGTGGCGAATCCCGCCGGGCCGGCCGCCGCCGTCCGGCTCAGGCGCTCTGCTCCTGCTTCGCGTTGGCCGCCTTCATCGCCTCCTGCAGCTCGCCGTTCTGGAGCATCTCGAGGGCGATGTCGGAGCCCCCGATCAACTCGCCGTCGATGTAGATCTGGGGGAAGGTGGGGAAGTTGGCGAACCGGGGCAGGTTCTGGAAGATCTCGGGATTCTCCAGCACGTTGACGTAGGCGAAGGGCTCGCCGCTCGCCTGCAGCGCCTGGGCGGCCCGGGAGGAGAAGCCGCACATGGGCATCTGCGGGGTACCCTTCATGTAGATGATGACCGGGTTGCTCTCCACCTGCTGCTTGATCACTTCCAGGATATCCATGCCGCCACCTCGCTCTGACAGGGCGCTTCAGAAGCGCCGCCTAATATGATTATGAAGATTCGGGACTAGTCTAGCGCCCAATCCTGAGCAAAACAATAGGAAATAGCCGCCGGCGCCGGCGGCTCCCTACCGCCCGTCCACGTTGATCTGCAGCCAGTACTCCAGCAGCGCCAGCTGCCAGAGCTTGCTCCCGCGGATTCGGGTGAGGCGCTGGTCGGGCGCCTCGAGCAGCCAGTCGATGTACTCGCGCCGGAACAGGCCGCGCTCACGGCTGGCGCGGGAGTCGAGCACCTCGCGCATGAACTCCAGGAAAGCGCCGCGCACGTAGCGCAGCGCCGGGACGGGAAAGTAGCCCTTGGGCCGATCGATGACGCTGTCGGGCAGCAGGCCGCGGGCGATGGCCTTGAGCGGGTGCTTGCCGCCGGACATGAGCTTGAGTTCGGGCGGCATCTGCATGGCCAGCTCCACCAGCTCGTGATCGAGGAACGGCACCCGCGCCTCCAGGCCCCAGGCCATGGTCATGTTGTCCACCCGCTTGACCGGATCGTCCACGATGAGGGTGGTCACGTCCGTGCGCAGCACCCGGTCCATGAAGGTATCGGCCCCGGGCTCGGCCAGCAGGCGGGCGACCAGCCCGGAGGTATGGTCCGCGCCCGAGTACTCGGGCGCCAGCATCCGCGCCATCTCCGGGTGGTCCCGGTCGAAGTAGTGGCGGGCGAAGCGCTCCAGGTCGGCGCCCTTCTCCGCCTCCATCTGCGGATACCAGAAATAGCCGCCGAAGACCTCGTCCGCTCCCTGCCCGCTCTGGACCACCTTCACCTCCTGCGACACCCGCTCGGCGAGGAGGTAGAAGGCCACCGAGTCGCGGCCGAACATGGGTTCGGCCATGTGGCGGATGGCGTCGGGCAGGCGCGTCAGCACCTCGTCGTTGGGTATGCTGTAGCGGTGGTGGCGGGTGCGGAACCGCTCGGCGACCGCGTCGGAGAACTCGAACTCGCTGCCGCGCTCCTCGGGCTGGTCCTCGAACCCCACCGAGAAGGTCAGCAGCTCCTCCACCCCGGCTTCCGCGAGCAGCCCCACCAGCAGGCTCGAATCGAGCCCGCCGGAGAGCAGGACCCCCACGGGCACGTCGGCAATCTGCAGCCGCCGCTCCACCGCCCGCCGCAGGCCGTCGTGGACGCGCTCGATCCACTCGCCCTCGCTCAGCGCCTCGGCGGGGCGCCGGGCGTGCAGCTCCCAGTAGCGCCGATGCTCGGCGCGCCCCTCCCGGTCGACGCAGAGGGTGGTGCCGGGAGCGAGCTTGCGGATGCCGCGCAGCACGGTGGTGGGCGCCGGCACCACGCCGTGGAGGGTGAATTGGTGGTGCAGGCCCACCGGGTCGAGCGCGGTGTCGATGCCGCCGCCCTCGAGCAGGGCCTGGCTGTTGGAGGCGAAGCGCAGCCGCGCGCCGTCCTGGCTGTAGTAGAGCGGCTTGATGCCGAGGCGATCACGCGCCAGGAACAGGCGCCGGTTGCGCAGATCCCAGACCGCGAAGGCGAACATGCCGTGGAGCCGCTCCGGGCAGCGCTCGCCCCAGGCATGGAAGGCCTTGAGAATGACCTCCGTGTCGCTGCCGGAGAAGAACCGGTAGCCGCGGCCCTCGAGCTCCCGCCGCAGCTCCGGATGGTTGTAGATGGTGCCGTTGAAGACCAGCGCCAGCCCCAGCTCGGGATCCACCATGGGCTGGTTGCCCCGCTCGGACAGGTCGATGATGGACAGCCGCCGGTGGCCCAAGGCGAGCGCCCCGTCGGCGTAGCTGCCGCCATGATCCGGTCCCCGCGGTGCCAGCACCGCCAGCATCCGCCCCAGGGCCCCCAGGTCCGGGGATGCCCCGTCAAAGCGCAGCTCGCCACAGATTCCGCACATCGCTCGGTCTGACTCCTTGCCGGTTCCAACCGGCCCGCACGCCCCGGCTCCGGGCACCCGCCGGCGCCGACCCGGCCGATCTCAATCCATGTTACACGACAAAGCCGCAGCGGGAATCCGCCGTCGCCGCCGCCGCGCCCTTGCATCGGGACCGGGGCCTGTTTAGACTAATTCCAAACTGCGCTACTGGGTTATTTTCCCCTGTCCCGCGATCGATCCACGGTCACGGGCGTGGGCTACACTGCCCTTTTGCGCCGTCCAAGGAAACAATCCCGACCACCGATACGCGATAGGAGAACCCCATGGCCTTTGAGCTCCCCGCCCTGCCCTACGAGAAGAACGCCCTCGAGCCGCACATCTCCGCCGAGACCCTGGAGTATCACTACGGCAAGCACCACCAGACCTATGTCACCAATCTGAACAACCTGACCAAGGGCACCGAGTTCGAGAACATGGCTCTCGAGGACGTCATCCGGAAATCCTCCGGCGGTGTCTTCAACAACTCCGCCCAGGTCTGGAACCACAGCTTCTACTGGAACTGCCTGAGCCCCACCGGCGGCGGCGAGCCCACCGGCGCCCTGGCCGACGCCATCAACGCCGCCTTCGGCTCCTTCGCCGAATTCAAGGAGAAGATGTCCACCTCCGCGGCCACCAATTTCGGCTCCGGCTGGACCTGGCTGGTGCAGAATGCCGACGGCAGCGTGGCCATCGTCAACACCAGCAACGCCGGCACCCCGCTCACCACCGACCAGAAGCCGCTGCTCACCGTGGACGTGTGGGAGCATGCCTACTACATCGACTACCGCAACGCCCGCCCCAAGTACCTGGAGGCATTCTGGAACCTGGTGAACTGGGAGTTCGTGGCACGGAATTTCGCCGGCTGATTCACCCGGCGCGGGAAAAGACGGGCCCCTGGGCCCGTCTTTTCTTTTTCCCCTTGTGAATCAAAGCCCGAGGCAGCCAAAAAGGAATTTGCCATAGGGCCTTGACATGGATAGAATCGAAGGTTTTCGAGCGACGGCAGCTGCTCTTCGGCACTGCCTTTTTTAGTTTTGGACAACCGATTTATCGACCGAGGGGTGGATGCAGGTCATGTCTGACTCCCTGATGACCACCTACGCCCGCCAGCCCGTCGCCTTCGAGCGGGGCGAGGGCGCATGGCTGTGGGATACCGAGGGCCGGAAGTATCTGGACGGGCTGTCCGGGATCGCCGTGTGCGGCCTGGGGCACGCCCATCCCGCCGTACGCGATGCCCTGTGCGACCAGGCCGGGACGCTGGTGCACACCTCCAACCTGTTCCGCATCCCGCTGCAGGAGCGGCTGGGCGAGACCCTGACCCGCCTCGCCGGGATGGATCGCGCCTTTTTCTGCAACTCGGGCGCCGAGGCCAACGAGGCGGCCATCAAGCTGGCCCGCCTCTGGGGACACCGGCGCGAGATCGCCCAGCCCGCCGTGGTGGTGATGGAGAACAGCTTCCACGGCCGCACCCTGGCCACCCTGACCGCCACCGGCAACCGCAAGGTGCAGGCCGGCTTCGAGCCGCTGGTGCAGGGCTTCATCCGCGCCCCCTACGGGGATCTCGAGGCGTTGGCCAACATCGCCCACAACAGCCCCAACGTGGTGGCGGTGCTGATGGAGCCGGCGCAGGGCGAGGGCGGCGTCAACCTGGCCGAGGACGACTACCTCCGGGGCGTGCGCTCCCTGTGCGACGAGCACGGCTGGCTGCTCATGCTCGATGAGGTGCAGAGCGGCATCGGCCGCACCGGCCGCTGGTTCGCCTTCCAGCACAGCGGCATCGCGCCCGACGTGATGGCCCTGGCCAAGGGGCTGGGCAACGGCATGCCCATCGGCGCCTGCGTGGCCCGCGGCGAGGCCGCCGAGGTGTTCCAGCCCGGCAACCACGGGACCACCTTCGGCGGCAATCCGCTCGCCTGCAGGGCCGCCCTGGCGGTGCTCGAGACGATGGAGTCCGGGAATCTCGTGCCGCGTGCCGGGGTGCTCGGGGAGCGCATCAAGGGACGCCTCGCCGAGGGCCTGGAGGGCAATCCGCATGTGACCGAGATCCGCGGCCGCGGCCTGATGATCGGCGTGGAGCTCGACCGCCCCTGCGGCGAGCTCGTGGCCCGCGGCCTCGAGCAGGGCCTCATCATCAACGTGACCGCCGAGCGCGTCATCCGGCTGCTCCCGCCGCTGGTCCTGACCGACGCCGAGGCCGACCAGCTGGCCGACGGCGTGGTCGCCCTGGTGCAGGCCTTCACCCGCGGCTGACGTCCACAGGCACGGCCGGGAGGACAGGAACATGGCGGTACGCCACTTTCTCACCCTGATGGATCTCTCGCCCACGGAGCTGAACGGGCTCATCGGGCGGGCCATCGAGCTCAAGGGGCGCCATAGCGCCGGCGAAATCCACGAACCGCTGCGCAACCGGGTGCTGGGGATGGTGTTCGAGAAATCCTCCACCCGGACCCGGGTCAGCTTCGAGGCGGCCATGGCCCAGTTCGGCGGACACGCCATCTTCCTCTCGCCCCGCGACACCCAGCTCGGCCGCGGCGAACCCATCGAGGACACCGCCCGGGTGCTGTCGCGGATGGTGGACATGATCATGATCCGCACCTTCGAGCACGACAAGATCGAGCGTTTCGCGGCCCATTCCCGGGTGCCGGTGATCAACGGCCTCACCGATCACTATCACCCCTGCCAGCTGCTGGCGGACGTGCAGACCTACGTGGAGCATCGCGGCGCCATCGCCGGGCGGACGGTGGCCTGGATCGGCGACGGCAACAACATGTGCAACTCCTACATCAATGCCGCGCGCCAGTTCGACTTCCGTCTCAACATCGCCTGCCCGGAGGGCTACGACCCCGATCCCGCCCTGCTGGCCGCCGCCGGCGACC
>JAQVKR010000221.1 GCA_028694565.1 Gammaproteobacteria bacterium
GTAGCGCTCCCCGGCGGCATAGCCCTCCGGCTCGTCGTGGGCGTAGCGGTAGGCGTGGCCGTAACCCAGCTCCTTCATCAGGCTGGTGGGCGCGTTGCGCAGGTGCACGGGCACCTCCAGCGTGCCGCTGCGCCGCACATCCTCCCGGGCGGCGCCGTAGGCGGTGTAGACCGCGTTGCTCTTCGGTGCGCAGGCCAGGTAGGCCACCGCCTGGGCCAGGGCCAGCTCCCCTTCCGGGCTGCCCAGCCGGTCGTAGGCGTCCCAGGCGTCCAGCGCCAGGCGCAGGCCCCGGGGATCGGCGTTGCCGATGTCCTCGCTGGCCATGCGCACCACTCGGCGGGCGATGTAGACCGGGTCGCAGCCGCCGTCCAGCATCCGCGCGAGCCAGTAGAGCGCGGCGTCGGGGGCGGAGCCGCGCACCGACTTGTGGAGTGCGGAAATCTGGTCGTAGAAGAGATCGCCACCCTTGTCGAAGCGGCGGACATCGCCACTGAGCACCTCCTCCAGCACCGTGGCGGTGATGACCCGCCGCCCCTCCTCCCCGCCCGCCAGATCGGAGGCGATCTCGAGCAGGTTGAGCGCGCGCCGGGCGTCGCCGTCGGCGGCCTCGGCGATCCGCCGCCGGGTCGCGGCATCCACCGCCAGGCCCTGGCCGCCGAGCCCGCGCTCGGCGTCGGCCAGGGCCTGGCCGAGCAGCGCGTCGATATCCTCCGTGTCCAGCCGCTTGAGCACATAGACCCGGGCCCGCGACAGCAGCGCGTTGTTGAGCTCGAAGGAGGGGTTCTCGGTGGTGGCGCCGATGAAGGTGACCGTGCCCTCCTCCACGAAGGGCAGGAAGGCGTCCTGCTGGGCCTTGTTGAAACGGTGCACCTCGTCCACGAACAGGATGGTGCCGCGGCCCTCGGAGGCGATGGCCTGCCGGGCCTCCTCCACTGCCGCGCGAATGTCCTTCACCCCCGCCAGGACCGCCGACAGGGTGACGAAGCGGGCGCGGGCGTAACCGGCCATCAGCCGCGCCAGGGTGGTCTTGCCGGTGCCGGGCGGCCCCCACAGCACCATGGAGTGCAGGTTGCCCGACTCCACCGCCTGGCGCAGCGGCTTGCCGGGACCGAGCAGGTGCGGCTGGCCCACGTATTCGTCGAGGTTGCGCGGGCGCATGCGCGCCGCGAGCGGCTGCAGTCGGGTCCCGGGATCGGTGGTCGGCATCGCTGGAGGGCTCGTCAGGATCGTGCTTCTAGTGTACCGCTTCACTCCTGGAGGCACATTCAGCGAGTTGCTGGCCGGTCAGAGGCAAGGCGCGCCTGCGCAGGAAGGGCTGGCCCCCTTTCAAGCGGGCGCAACGCCGCAGATGGCCGGCCGGCGGCTCGCCCGAAGGGAGCCCCCCGAAAGCACCATGACCGCGTTGCAGCGCTGGACAAGGGAACAGCCATTGCCTGCGCACTGCGCCTTGTCCCGGCGCTTTCGGGGCGGCTCTGAAAGTGCCTCCAGGAGTGACGCAGTACACTTAGGTGCGTTGTGACCGGATGGCCGCGCCGGCGCGGCGTCAGCCGCCCTCGCCGATGACATCCACGCCGGGTGGCGGGGCGAACTCGAACAGCGCCGGGTCCAGCCCCGGGTTGGTCTCCACGTCGCTGAAGGTGAGGCGGGTGGACTGGCCGAGGTGATCGGTCAGCTCCATCTGCGCCAGGGTCTCGCCGCGGAAGCCGATCAGCATCTGCTGGAATACGGCCTCGGGATCGCGGGGTACGAGCTCGTACCAGTGGATGCCCTCCTGGTCGTCCAGGGGGGTGACGATGAAGTTCTCCTCCAGCCGGCCGAGATTGCCGCCCAGCAGCAGCGCCGGGGTGTTGGCCAGCGCCTGCCCGAGGGGGCGGACCGACACCTGCAGCAGCTCCGGATCGTAGAGCCACAGCGTCCGGCCGTCGCTGATGACGTGCTGTTCGGCCGGTTCCCGGTAGTCCCAGCGGAAGCGATCCGGCCGCTCCAGCACCATGGTCCCGGTGGAGCGCTCCATGACCGCGCCGTCCATGTCGCGCACCTCCTGGGCGAAACCCGCGCGCATCTCCCGGGTGTCGGAGAGGAAACGGGTCAGCCGGTCGGCATCGGCCGCGGCCGCCGCGGCGGTCCAGAGCGCGGCGACGAGCAGCAGCCCGGGGGAGAGGCGGCGGGCGGAAGGTTTCGGCATGGGGAGGCTCACGGGGGTCAGTCGCTTCCGGGAGGCGGCGGCGCGATCACTTCGCGGCTGCCGTTGGTCTGCATTTCACTCACGATTCCGGCCTGCTCCATCGCCTCGATCATGCGCGCGGCGCGGTTGTAGCCGATCTTGAGGCGGCGCTGGACGCTGGAGATGGAGGCGCGGCGGGTCTCGGTCACCACCCGCACCGCCTCGTCATAGAGAGGATCGGACTCGGCATCCTCCCCGCCCTCGCCGCCGCTGCCGCCCTCGCCGTCGGAACCGCCCTCGAGGACGGCCTCCACGTAGTCGGGCTCGCCGCGGGCGCGAAGATCCTCCACCACCCGGTGCACCTCCGCGTCGGCGACGTAGGCGCCGTGGACGCGCATCGGCAAGCCGGTGCCCGGAGGCAGGTAGAGCATGTCGCCATGGCCGAGCAGCTGCTCGGCGCCCGGCTGGTCGAGGATGGTGCGCGAATCCACCTTCGAGGAGACCTGGAAGGCGATGCGGGTCGGTATGTTGGCCTTGATGAGGCCGGTGATGACATCCACCGAGGGGCGCTGGGTGGCCAGGATCAGGTGGATGCCGGAGGCGCGGGCCTTCTGCGCCAGGCGGGCGATCAGCTCCTCCACCTTCTTGCCCACCACCATCATCAGGTCGGCGTATTCGTCCACCAGCACCACGATGTAGGGCAGCGGGTCGAGGACCGGCGGCTCGCCCTCCAGATCCGGGCTGGCCAGCGGATCGGGGATCGGCGTGCCGGCCTTGTGGGCCTCGCGCACCTTGCGGTTGAAGCCGGCGATGTTGCGCACTCCCAGCGAGGCCATGAGGCGGTAGCGGCGCTCCATCTCCGCCACGCACCAGCGCAGGGCGTTGGCGGCCTCCTTCATGTCGGTCACCACCGGGGCGAGCAGGTGGGGTATGCCCTGGTAGACCGACAGCTCGAGCATCTTGGGATCGATGAGAATGAGGCGGACCTCGTCGGGCAGGGCCTTGTAGACCAGGCTCAGCAGCATGGCGTTCAGGGCCACCGACTTGCCCGAGCCGGTGGTGCCGGCCACCAGCAGGTGGGGCATGCGGGCGAGATCCACCACCACCGGGTTGCCCGAGATGTCCTTGCCCAGGGCCAGGGTGAGCGGCGACGCCGCCTCGTCATAGGCCCGCGAGGTGAGCACCTCGCTCAGGTGCACGATGGCGCGGTTCTCGTTGGGTATCTCCAGGCCGATGACCGACTTGCCCGGGATGACCTCCACCACGCGCACGCTCACCGCCGAGAGGGAGCGGGCGAGATCCTTGGCCAGGTTGCTGATCTGGTGGCCCTTCACGCCGGGTGCCGGCTGCAGCTCGAAGCGGGTGATGACCGGGCCGGGGTTGACGGCCACCACCTGCGCCTCGACCCCGAAGTCCATCAGCTTGAGCTCCACCTGGCGTGAAATGGCCGCCAGGGCCTCCTTCGAGTAGGAGGTCTGGGCCTTGTCGCCCTTGTCCAGCAGCCCCAGGGTGGGCAGGGTGCCGCTCTCCGGGTTCTTGAACAGGGGGACCTGGCGCTCCTTCTCCACCCGCTTGCTGGGCTCCGGCTGGGAGATGACCGGCTCGATGCGCGGCGGTTTGCGCTTCTCGACCTTCTTCACCTCGGCCCTGGCGATCTCGCGCCGCTCCTGCACCGCCCGCCGCGCCGCGAGCCGCTCGCGCAGCGACCGTAGCTGGGTGCGGAAGGTATCCAGCGCCCCGAGGGTGATGCGGCCCACCGCATCCATGAGCCCGAACCAGGAGAGCCCGGTGAACAGGGTCACGCCGGTCAGGAACAGCGCCAGCAGCAGCAGCGTCGAGCCCATGAAGTTGAACATGGCGTGGAGGCCGCCGCCGACCACCTCGCCGAGGATGCCCCCGCTCGACTGGGGCAGCACCATGGCCGGGGTGTCGAAGTGCAGCCAGGCGAGGCCGCAGCCGGTGGCGACGGTCACCACGAAGCCGGCCGCGCGCAGCGAGAAGCGGGTCCACTGGGTGGCCATCTCGCCCTGGCGGCCCTGGAAGACCAGCCAGCCGCTGTAGCCGACCATGAGCGGGACCAGGTAGGCCATGTAGCCGAACAGGGCGAGGAAGATGTCGGCGAACCAGGCGCCGGCCACGCCGCCGGCATTGGTTGCCGCGCCGCCGCTGCCGCTGTGGGTCCAGCCGGGATCGGTGGGCTGGTAGGTGACCAGCGCGAGCAGCAGGTAGAGCGCCACGGCGGAGAACAGGATCAGCGCCCCCTCGCGCACACCCCTGCCCACGTGTATCGCGAGCGGCAGGCCGTTTCCAGATTTCCGTGATGCCTGTCCCAAGTCCTTTACCTTTTCCTTAAGTAGTTGGGCTAATTTTCAGAATGTTAACGAAATTATTCCTGAGTTGCCAGGATGTTGCGGAGGGCGGGATAGCGGATCTCACCGGCTTCGACATTGATGCCCGCGGCCAGGGCCGGACGGCTCTTCCAGTCGCTCTCCAGCAGCCGCGCGGCATAGGGGATGAGCGCCGCGGACAACGCCTGGGAGGCGGAGCGCGGCACCGCGCCCGGCATGTTGGTGACGGCGAAGTGCACCACACCCTCTTCAACGTAGGTGGGCTCGGCATAGGTGGTGGGCCGGGTGGTCTCGATGCAGCCGCCCTGATCCACGGAGATGTCCACGATGACGCTGCCGGGCTGCATGGTGGCGACCATGGCCCGGCTCACCACCCGGGGCGCGCGGGCGCCGGGTATCAGCACCGCGCCCACCAGCAGATCCGCCTGCGCCACGGCCTGCGCCAGCGCGCCGGCATAGGGGTAGAGGGCGGTGACGTTGGGACCGAGGTCGTGCATGGCCACCAGCTTGTCCGGCTGGCGGTCGAACACCGTCACCCGGGCGCCCGTGGCGGCGGCCGCCGCGGCGGCGTTGCCGCCGGCGACACCGGCGCCGATGATGACCACGTGGCCGCGCTCGCCCGCGGGCAGGCCGCCGAGCAGCAGGCCCTTGCCGCCCTGGGACCGGTGCAGCAGGTGGGCCCCCACCTGCACTCCCAGCCGCCCGGCGATGGCGCTCATTGGCGCCAGCAGCGTCAGATGCGTGCCCTCGGACACGGTCTCGAACGCGACCGCCGTCAGGCCGATATC
>JAQVKR010000222.1 GCA_028694565.1 Gammaproteobacteria bacterium
CCCCCTGTGGGTGGTGGACTTTCCCATGTTCGAGTGGGACGACGAGGCCGGCCGCTGGATCTCCCTGCACCACCCCTTCACCTCCCCGAAGGAGGCGGATCTCGAGCTGCTGGAGACCGATCCCGCCGCCTGCCGCTCGCGCGCCTACGACATGGTGCTCAACGGCACCGAGGTGGGCGGAGGCTCCATGCGTATCTTCCGCCATGCCGTGCAGCAGCAGGTGTTCCGCATCCTCGGCATCTCCGAGGAGGAGGCCGGGGACAAGTTCGGCTTCCTGCTCGAGGCCCTCAGGTACGGCTGCCCGCCCCACGGCGGGCTGGCCTTCGGCCTCGACCGGCTGGTGATGCTGATGACCGGCGCGGCCTCCATCCGCGACGTCATGGCGTTCCCCAAGACCCAGAGCGCCAGCTGCCCGCTCACCCGCGCCCCCTCCGCCGTGGACGACCGCCAGCTGCGCGATCTGAACCTGCGCCTGCGCCGCGTCCCCGGGCAGGAGGGCTGAGAATTTTCAATAGACAGGATTTACAGGATTGACGGGATTTGAAGCGGATTGAGAGTCAGTCATAACCGACTGAAAGGATATCGGTTCTCTGCAGGGCTGCAGAGACCGGGCTGTCTTGCAGTGAATGCCGACACCCCGGGTCCGCATGGTTGGCACTTTCGGACGCAACCAGCGGATACTTCTACGACTTCAATCCCGTAAATCCTGTTAATCCTGTCTATACAAGTTCTTCCCCCATGACCGGAAAAGCATACAAGCGGCCGGAGTCGGTGCTGGTGCTGGTCTATGCCCGCACCGGGGAGGTGCTGCTGCTGCGGCGGCGCGAGCCGGCGGATTTCTGGCAGTCGGTGACCGGCAGCCTGGAGTGGGGCGAGAGTCCGGCCGAGGCGGCGCGGCGCGAGTTGGCCGAGGAGTCCGGGCTGTCCGCCGGCGGGCTGTCCGCGGCCGGGGTGACCCGCCGCTTCCCCATCGTCCCGCCCTGGCGCCAGCGCTACGCCCCGGCGGCGGACAGCAACCTCGAACACTGGTTCCTGCTCGAGCTGCCGGCGCCGGTGCCGGTGCGGCTCAGTCCCCGCGAACACGCCGAGTACGCCTGGCTGCCCGCCGCCGAGGCCGCCGCCCGGGTCGGCTCCTGGACCAACCGCGAGGCCATCGAGCGCTTCGTTTCCGCCGGCGAGCCCGGCTGACGGGTCTGGTTCCGGCCCCGGGCGCCGCCTCGGGGTTTCGGGAAACCTGAAACAGTCTCCGCAATCGGCGTAATCTGCGGCTAAGCGGAACAACAGGCACAGAGTCCGACGCATGACCAACGAACGGAAGGATGAGGCCCCCGGGAGCGTCCCGGTGGTGCTGCTGCACGGGCTGTGGATGCCGGGGCTGGAGATGAGCCTGCTGCAGCACCGCCTGGAGAGGCACGGCTGGCACTGCCGGCGCTTTACCTACACGACCTTCCTGGGTTCGGTCGACGACAGCGTGGACGCGCTGGGCGCCGTGGTGGCGGAGCTGGGTTCGCCCCGGGTCCACTTCGTCGCCCACAGTCTCGGGGGGCTGCTGCTGCGCCACTATTTCAACGACCGGCCGGAGGCGCCCGCGGGCCGGGTGGTGACTCTCGGCACGCCCCACGGCGGCAGCAAGGTCGCCCAGGTGCTCAACGGGCTCGGGCCGCTGGGCTGGATGCTCGGCAACGGCCGCCGGATGGGGCTCATGGGCGATGCGCCGGCCTGGCCGCCGGGGCGGGACCTGGGCGTCATCGCCGGCACCCTGAGCATGGGCCTGGGGATGGTGGTGCCGGGGCTGGACAGCCCCAACGACGGCACGGTCGCGGTCGCCGAGAGCCGCTGCCCGGAGATGGCCGACTATCTGGAGCTGCCCGTCAGCCACATGGGCCTGGTCCTGTCCGAGCAGGTGGCCGAGGCCGCCTCCGCCTTCCTCGCCGGCGGCCGCTTCCCGCACGGGGTGGAGGGTGATGCTCCGGAGTGAAGGCCCGGCAACCGCCGAACGACGGAACCGCCATGATTTGCCTTTTTCGCTCAATCAGCGTGGATGGCCTCAATCCGCGGCGGAAGCGTTCCCGCCCCGGGATGCGCGGCGGCGCGCAAGCCCGGCCTTGCCGTATCCTCCGGCGCCTCCGGCGTCATGGTAGAATCTGCCCATTTAATCCGTGATTCCGTACCATTCGACGAATCCAAGCGCGAGGTTTTATGGCAGGTCACAGCAAGTGGGCGAACATCCAGCACCGCAAGGGCGCCCAGGACAAGAAGCGCGGCAAGCTGTTCACCAAGCTCATCCGCGAAATCACCGTCTCCGCCCGGATGGGGGGAGGTGACCCGGCGGCCAATCCCCGGCTGCGCGCGGCCATCGATGCGGCGCTGTCCAACAACATGCCCAAGGACACCATCGAGCGCGCCGTGAAGCGCGGTTCCGGCGAGATGGATGGGGAGAGCTACGACGAGGTGCGCTACGAGGGCTACGGCCCCGGCGGCGTGGCGGTGATGGTGGACGCCATGACCGACAACCGCAACCGCACCGTGGCCGAGGTCCGCCACGCCTTCTCCAAGTGCGGCGGCAACCTGGGCACCGAGGGCTCGGTGGCGTTCCAGTTCACCAAGACCGGGCTGCTGAGCTTCCCCGCCGGCACCGACGAGGACGCGGTCATGGAGGCGGCGCTGGAGGCCGGCGCCGAGGACGTGGTGACCAACGACGACGGCTCGGTGGAGGTGCTCGCCACTCCGGAGAACTTCCACGAGGTGCTGGAGGGCCTCAAGGGCGCGGGGCTGGAGCCGGAGTTCGCGGAGGTGACCATGCGGGCGGCCACCAACGCCGACCTCGATCTCGACAACGCCGGCCAGATGGTGCGGCTGCTGGAGATGCTGGAGGATCTGGACGACGTGCAGAAGGTCTACTCCAACGCCGAGATCTCCGACGAGATCCTGGCCCAGCTCTGAGCACCGGTGAAGCGCTTCCGCCACGATCGCACGCCACCCCGGGGCATCCGCCCGTGCCGCTGATTCTCGGCATCGACCCCGGCTCCCGGATCACCGGCTACGGGCTGGTGCGGGTGGAGGGCAACCGCAGCGCCTATGTCGCCAGCGGCGAGGTGCGGGTGGAGGGGGAGGCCCTGGCCGAGAAGCTGCACCACATCTTCACCGCGCTGAGCGCGGTGATCGAGGCCCACGCCCCGGACGAGGCGGCGGTGGAGCAGGTGTTCATGCACCGCAACCCCGACTCGGCCCTGAAGCTGGGCCAGGCCCGGGGCGCGGCCATCTGCGCCCTGGCCGCCCACGGGCTGCCGGTGGCCGAGTACACCCCCCAGGAGATCAAGCGGGCGGTGGTGGGCGGCGGCCGGGCGGTCAAGGAGCAGGTGCAGCACATGGTCAAGGCGCTGCTGAACCTGAGCGAGGTCTCCTCGGCGGACGCCGCCGACGCCCTCGCGGTGGCCCTGTGCCACGGCCACACCGGCCAGACCCTGGCGCGCATGGGCGCGGTGACCATCCGTGGCCGGCGGGGAGGGCGGTGGCGATGATCGGGCGCCTGCGCGGAGTCATCCTGGAGAAGCGGCCGCGCTGGCTGCTGCTCGACGTGCATGGCGTGGGCTACGAGATCGAGGCGCCCATGACCACCTTCTACCGCCTGCCGGCGGTGGGCGCGGAGGTTTCCCTGCATGCCCACCTGGTGGTGCGCGAGGACGCCCACCTGCTCTACGGCTTCATGGAGGCGCGCGAGCGGGTCCTGTTCCGCGCCCTGATCAAGGTCTCCGGCGTCGGAGCGCGCCTGGCGCTCGCCATCCTCTCCGGCATGGAGGCCGACAGCTTCGCCCGCTGCGTCCAGGACGGGGACGTCGCCGCGCTCACCCGGTTGCCGGGCATCGGCAAGAAGACCGCCGAGCGGCTGGTGGTGGAGATGCGCGACCGCCTCGCCGACTGGGGGGGCGGCGCGGTGCTGCCCGCCTCCGACCGGCCGGGCGGAAGCGGCGCGCCCGCCACGCCCGTGGACGACGCGGTCAGCGCCCTGATGGCGCTCGGCTACAAGCAGGCCGAGGCGGCGCGGGCGGTCAAGTCCGTCGCCGCCGAGGGGCTCACCAGCGAGGAGATCATCCGCCGCGCCCTGCGCGGCATGGTCTGATCCGGCCCCCGGCAGTGCATCGAAAAGACGGTAAGCAGAAGATTATCGTTGATTTTTCAAGTGCTTGCAGGCGGACCCCGGCGTCCGGTGCGCGGCCGTAGACGCGGTTCCGCTTCCCGTGGTGCGGTGTCGGGAGGCGAAGCCTGCTAGAAAATTCACGCGAGCCAGCGCCAACCCGCGGTTTGGCGGTTTTTGTTTGCCCAATCCGAACTTCATGGTTCCATAGAGATGTTCCAGTGCCGGAGAGGCCGATGACCGAGCGCCTGATTGCCGCCGAGACCCGTCCCGAGGACGTCGCCGTGGAGGAGACCATCCGCCCGGTCCGCCTGGCCGACTACGTGGGCCAGGCCTCCGTGCGCGAGCAGATGGGGATCTTCATCGACGCCGCCCGGCGCCGGGGCGAGGCGCTCGACCATGTGCTCATCTTCGGCCCGCCCGGGCTCGGCAAGACCACCCTGGCCCACATCGTCGCCAACGAGATGGGCGTGGGGCTGAAGCAGACCTCCGGCCCGGTGCTGGAGCGTCCCGGGGACCTCGCGGCCCTGCTCACCAACCTGGAGCCGCGCGAGGTGCTGTTCGTGGACGAGATCCACCGGCTCAGCCCGGTGGTGGAGGAGGTCCTCTACCCGGCCATGGAGGACTACCAGCTCGACATCATGATCGGGGAGGGGCCGGCGGCGCGCTCCATCAAGCTGGACCTGCCGCCCTTCACCCTGGTGGGGGCCACCACCCGCGCCGGGCTGCTCACCTCGCCCCTGCGCGATCGCTTCGGCATCGTCCAGCGGCTGGAGTTCTACGGCGTGGAGGAGCTGGCGCGCATCGTCACCCGCTCCGCCGGCATCATGGCCGTGGGCATGACGCCCGACGGCGCCCACGAGATCGCCCGCCGCTCCCGGGGCACCCCGCGCATCGCCAACCGCCTGCTGCGGCGGGTGCGCGACTATGCCGAGGTGCGGGCCGACGGCCAGGTGAACCGGACGGTGGCCGCCGAGGCCCTGGCCATGCTGGACGTGGACGCCATGGGCTTCGACCTCATGGACCGCAAGCTGCTCGGCGCCCTGATCGAGAAGTTCGATGGCGGGCCGGTGGGCATCGACAGCCTGGCGGCGGCCATCGGCGAGGAGCGCGACACCATCGAGGACGTGCTGGAGCCCTTCCTCATCCAGCAGGGCTTCATC
>JAQVKR010000223.1 GCA_028694565.1 Gammaproteobacteria bacterium
TGCTCTTCCGATCTCTGGGTCTTCGTCTGGGTGCTGGCGGAAGTGGCGGGCGGTGTCGAGCTGGCCGCCCTCAACGAGCGCGTCTACCACCTCGCCCAGGGGCTGCGCACCCCCTGGGCCGACCGGGTGCTGGTGGCCATCACCGAACTGGGGGATGCCGAGGTGCTCACCGCCCTGCTCCTCGGGGTGGCGGCCTGGCTCGGACTGCAGCGGCGCTGGCTGGCCCTGGGCCACTGGCTCGGGGCGGGACTGTTCGCCGCGCTGGTGCCGACGCTGATGAAGTGGGCGGTGCAGGAGCCGCGGCCGGCCGCGGCGGCGGTGGACGGCTTCTCCTTCCCCTCCGGGCACACCACGGCCAGCATGGTGATCCTCGGCTTTCTGGCCGTGCTGGTGGCCCGCGAGCTGCCAACCGCCCGGCGCTGGATCGCCTATGCGGCCGGCGGGCTGTCGGCCCTCGCCATCGCCCTGAGCCGGCTCTACCTGGGGGTGCACTGGTTCTCCGACGTGCTCGGCGGGATGGCCCTGGGGCTGGCCTGGGTGGCCCTGCTGGGCATCGCCTACCGCCGCCATCCGGCGCCGGCGCTATCCCTGGCCGGCCTGGTGACAGTCTCAATCCTGGTCCTGGGGGTGGCAGGCATCTGGCACGTGGAACGCAGCCTGGCCGGGGATCTGCAAACCTACGCACCGCAGCATCCCGTGCGCACGGCCACGGCGGCCGACTGGTGGGCTGACCGCCTGTCCGGGCTGCCCCGCTACCGCATCGACATCGAGGGGCGCCCGGAGCACCCCCTCACGCTCCAGTGGGCCGGCGGATTGACGGCCATCCGCGGCCGCCTCGCGGCCCACGGCTGGCACGCCGCCCCGGACACCGGCATCGGCACCCCGTTGCGCTGGCTGCTTCCCGAGCCCGGCATTGATCAGCTCCCGGTGCTGCCCCAGGTGCACGATGGCCGCCACGGGGAGTTGGTGATGGTCCGGGACCTGGATCGCGATCGGCGACACATCCTGCGGCTGTGGCCGGCCGATGTGGTGCTGCAGCCGGGGGACACCCCCCTGTGGGTGGGCAACGTGGCCACCCAGCACACCGATCGCACCCTGCCCCTGTTCACCATCGCGCGCACCGAGGCCGACTTCGCCACGCCGGTCGCCGCCCTGGCGCGCGAACTGGCGGACGTCGAGCTGCTCTGGGCGCAACCGCCCGGCGGGCATGAACCACCACTGCTGCGGCTGCGCGAGCGCGCATTGACCGCCCCGAGCGGCGCGGAGTAACTTAACGTTCCAACGACAAACCGAACACCACTGCAGGGAGGGACGGACATGGAAGCGCAACACGTCTCCGCCGAACGGGGCTGGGGCTGGTACGGCAACGGCTGGCGGTTCTTCATGCGCAATCCCGGCGTCTGGATCCTGCTCGTCGTCATCTACATGGCCATCAGCGTGGTGCTCGGCCTGATCCCCCTCCTCGGCGGGCTGATCAACGCCCTGCTGGGCCCGGCGCTGTTCGGCGGGCTGCTCTACGGCTGCGCCCGCCTGGACGCGGGCGAGCCCCTGGAGGTGGCCCACCTGTTCCAGGCGTTCCGCGACTCCAGCCGCACCGGCCCCATGCTGGCGCTCGGCGCCATCACCCTGGCCGGCGCGCTGCTGGCGCTGCTGCTGGGCGGCGGATTGATGTTCGGCGGCATGTACGGCACCCACATGATGGGCGAGGGCGGTCCCGGCATGGCCGCCGGCGTCCTGTCCGGCCTCGGACTGCTGGGCCTGCTGGTCATCCTGGCCATCAACCTGGGGGTTGCCATGGCGCTGTTCTACGCCGCGCCGCTGGTGATGCTCGAGGGCATGGCGCCCGTGGACGCCTTGAAGAGCAGCATCGGCGGCTGCCTGCGCAACATCGTCCCGCTGCTGCTGTTCGGCGTTCTCTTCATCGTCCTGGCGTTCCTGGCCGCCATCCCCCTGGCGCTGGGCTTCCTGGTGCTGATCCCGGTGGGCGTGGGCGCGGTCTACCAGAGCTATCGCGAGGTGTTCCCGGGCCGGCCGGCGGCACCGGAGACGGCGCCCCGGGTCCCGCCGCCCCCGCCGCAGGGATAAGCCCCGGCACTGCATGGCCGGCCCCCCGGACATCGGAGAGGGACAGGCCGGCACCGCAAACGGAGGGCGTCCGGGCCCTTTTCAGGTCCTGGCGCCCTGGTGGTGAAGCGGGGGGCTATTCGCTGCCGTAGCCCCAGCGTGGCGCCAGGGCCTGCTCGATGCCGAGCTGGTCGAGGACCCGGGCCACGACGAAATCCACCAGGTCCTCCACCCGCTGCGGATGGTGGTAGAAGCCGGGACTGGCCGGAAGGATGGTCACGCCCAGGCGTGCGAGCTTGAGCATGTGCTCCAGGTGGATGGCCGACAGCGGAGTTTCGCGCGGGACGAGGATGAGTCGCCGGCCTTCCTTGAGCATCACGTCGGCGGCCCGCTCGATGAGGTTGTTGCTGGCGCCCGTGGCGATGGCGGAGAGCGTCCCGGTGGAGCAGGGACACACGACCATCGCCGGCACCCCGGCCGAACCGCTGGCCACCGGTGCGGTCCACTGCTCGCGGCCGAACACCCGCAGCTGCCCGGGCGCGGCGGCGTAGCGCTCCGCCAGGAACGCCTCCATCGCCTCGGGCCGCCCCGGGATCTGCAGTTCGGTTTCCATGGCCAGCACCACCTGCGCCGGGGCGGAAACCATCAGGTAGACCGGGCGCCCGGCCCGGAGCAGGCACTCCAGCAGCCGCAATCCGTAGGGCGCGCCGGAGGCCCCGGTCATGGCCAGGGCCACCGCGTGGCGCGGCTCAGTGGGCCGGGTCATCGCCACCCCCCTCCGCCAGGGCCGCCAGCAGCCGCTCATGGATGCCGCCGAAGGCGCCGTTGCTCATCACCAGCACGTGGTCTCCGCTGCGGGCCTCGGCCAGCACCGCGTCGATCAGGCGCTGCAAATCGGCATAGACGGCCGCCCGGCCGCCCAGCGCCCCGGCCACGGCCTCGATATCCCAGCCCAGCCCGGGCGGCTGGAACAGGTAGACCCGATCGGCCGCGGCCAGGGCGGGCGCCAGCCGCTCCCGGTGCACGCCCATGCGCATGGTATTGGAGCGCGGTTCCAGCACCGCCAGGATGCGGGCTCCGTCCACGCGCCGCCGCAGCCCCTCCACGGTGGTGGCGATGGCCGTGGGGTGGTGGGCGAAATCGTCATACACGGTCACGCCGCCGGCCTCGCCGCGCACCTGCATGCGCCGGGCCACGCCCCGAAACTCTCCGAGAGCCGCCACGGCATGGTGCGCCGGCACCCCGGCATGACGGGCCGCCGCGATGGCGGCGAGGGCGTTGCGGACGTTGTGCCGCCCCAGCATGCCCCACTCCACCCGGCCTACCCGCTCGGTGCCGCACACCACGTCGAAGGCGCTGCCGTCCGCCGCACCGCCCTCCGCCCGCCACGGGGCGTCGGGGCCGCCGAGAAACTCCACCGGGGTCCAGCAGCCCTGCGCCAGCACCTCGTCCAGGGCCGGCTCGTCGGCGGGCGCGATGATGAGCCCGCTGCCGGGAACCGTCCGCACCAGGTGGTGGAACTGGCGCTGAATGGCGGCCAGATCGGGAAAGATGTCGGCGTGGTCGAATTCCAGGTTGTTGAGCACCGCCGTACGCGGCCGGTAGTGGACGAACTTGGAGCGCTTGTCGAAAAAGGCGCTGTCATACTCGTCGGCCTCCACCACGAAGAACGGCGTTTCGCCCAGCCGCGCGGTGACCCCGAAATTCGCGGGCACGCCGCCGATCAGAAACCCGGGCGCCATGCCGGCGTACTCCAGGATCCAGGCCAGCATGCTGGCGGTGGTGGTCTTGCCGTGCGTGCCGGCCACCGCCAGCACCCAGCGCCCGGCGAGCACCTGCTCGGCCAGCCACTGGGGCCCCGAGGTGTAGGGCAGGCCGCGATCGAGCACGGCCTCAACCTCCGGATTGCCGCGCGAGAGCGCGTTGCCCACCACCACGCAGTCGGGCGCCGGGTCGAGGTTGGCGGCCGCGTAGCCTTCACGGATGGCGATGCCCGCCTCGCGCAGCTGGGTGCTCATGGGCGGGTAGACTCCGGCATCCGAGCCGGTCACGGTGTGGCCGAGCTCACGGGCCAGGCGCGCCAGGCCACCCATGAAAGTGCCGCAGATGCCCAGGATGTGTACGTGCAAGATAAATCTCCGCCAATCAGGCTGCCGGCGGGAAGATGACCGACATCACCACGAAACTCGCCACGAAATAGGCCAGCGAGAGCCACATCGCCCGGCCCGGCGTCACCTCGAGGGTCCGCCGCATCACATGCACCAGGACCGCCAGGTTCCAGAGCAGGAGCACGATCACGATGAGCGCCGGAATCGATGCGTCGCCACCGCGCTTCCCGATGGCGTCCAGGGAGGCCATCGCCGGCAGGGCGAACAGGGTGAACAGAACGCCGGTTCCGGCCAGGGCGGTGAGGGTCTGCGGCAGCCGGTTCATCAAGCCTCGCCAGCGCAGGACGATCTGCACGAAGGCCACCAGGAGCAGGAGATCCACCAGCACCTGCGCCACCGCCGCGAAGGGCGTGAGGCTGATGGCCGACAGGGGGTAGCCCACGGCGGCGTAGACGGCCACGGTGGCCACGGTCCAGCGCAGGTCGCCGGGCATATCCTCGGGGCCGCGGCGGAACCACATGATCTCGAGACAGGTATAGAGCAGTCGCAGCATGAACAACCTCGGAAAGAGGGGCGGGACCGGGCGATGAGAGCCGGCCTGGCCATCACCCCGCGCCCGTCCGGTTCTTCACGGAACCGGAGACGCCTCTGGCGGGGACGGGATCTGGCCGCGGACCCTCATCCGACTGTCCGTTTGGCAAGCGGGACGCCGCGGAGTTCCCGCCGCGGCAGTCACCGGCCGGGATCCCTCTGCCACCACGACGCGGCACATTCACGGTCGGCGGCGCCGATGAGACGAGCCGCCCACCGCGATGCCCATCGCGTTCGGTGGAATCATACCCCATGCCCGGCGGGAAGGAACGGAGCCGATGCCCGGGCCCGGTGATCGCAACGGAAGGCCGCGGGCCCTGCTCCCGCAGGAGCAACGGCCGGCCTGGAATGGAACGGCATCCCGCGCCAGGCGCGGGATGCCAGGCAGGGCGGAGATCAGCGCCTCTTCGGCGCCGCCTTCTTCGGTGCTGCCTTCTTCGGCGCTGCCTTCTTCGGTGCTGCCTTCTTCGGCGCCGCCTTCTTCGGTGCTGCCTTCTTCGGTGCTGCCTTCTTCGG
>JAQVKR010000224.1 GCA_028694565.1 Gammaproteobacteria bacterium
ATCGCCGAGCGCCGACTGCCCCAGGACGGCCACGCCCGCATGATCCACCAGGGGCGCACCATCGACCTGCGCATCTCCGTCATCCCCACCATCATGGGGTAGAGCGTGGTCATCCGCATTCTGGACAAGGGGGTCGGGCTGCGGCCGCTGGACGAGGTCGGGTTCTCGCCCCGGGATCTCGGCATCCTGCGCCAGATGATGGCGCGCAGCTACGGCATGTTCCTGGTCACCGGGCCCACGGGATCCGGCAAATCCACCACCCTGTACGCGATTCTCAACGAGGTGAAGCAGCGCGAGCCCCACATCCTCACCGTGGAGGATCCGGTGGAGTACGACATGGAGGGGGTGGAGCAGGTGCAGGTCCACCTGGCCGCCGGGTATACCTTCGCCGAGGCGCTGCGCCATTTCCTGCGCCATGATCCCGACGTCATCATGGTGGGCGAAATCCGCGATCTCGAGACCGCCCGCATCGCCAACAAGGCGGCGCTCACCGGTCACCTGGTGGTCAGCACCCTCCACACCAATGACGCGGTCAGCACCATCACCCGCCTCATCGACATGGGCATCGAGCCCTACCTGGTGAGCGCGGTGATCGTTGGCGTGATGGCCCAGCGCCTGGTGCGCCTCATCTGTCCGGACTGCAAGACCGAGGCCGAGGTGGATCCCCTCATCCGCGCCTCCCTGGGGTTGGATGAGAAAGAGGTGTTCTACACCGGCAAGGGCTGCAACAGCTCCAACGGCTCCGGCTACCGCGGCCGGAGCATGGTCTATGAGCTGCTGACCGTCTCTCCCGAGATTATCGACCTCATCAACCATGAGCGTCCGGTCCAGGAGATCAAGGAAATGGCGATCGGCCAGGGGATGGTTCCGCTGACCCAATGCGCCCTGAACCTGGCCCGGGAAGGGGTCACCTCGCTGGACGAGGTGTTCGCCGTCCGGCTCGACTAGCTCCGCCCGTTCAGCAGGCCGCCGCCGCGGGGAGCGCCGGGCTGCGGTGGCGCGCGCGCCCGGATTCGGCCTGGCTCTCTATCCCCGGGCGCTGAGCCTCTGGCCATGGACGCCGTGCCCGTCCGGCCCCAGCAGGTAGAGATAGGGGCCGACGACGGACTCCGGCAGCGGCAGGGGGGTGGGATCCTCCGCCGGGTAGGCCTCCTCCCGCAGCCCGGTGCGCACCGGGCCCGGATCGATGCTGTTGACCCGGATCGCCGTATTCTCCAATTCGTCCGCGAGCACCTCGACCAGTCCTTCCACGCCCGCCAGCGACGCGGCGTAGGCGCCCCAGTATGCGCGTCCCTGCCGGCCCACATCGGCGCTGGTGAACAGGATCGAGGCCTGCTCCGGGCAGCGCAGCAGCGGCAGGCAGGCGCGGGTGAGAAGGAACGGGGCGTTCAGGTTGACCTGGCAGACCTTGAGCCAGGTTTCGGGGTCGTAGTGGTCGATGGGGGCGAGCCGTCCCAGGATGCCGGCGTTGTGCAGCAGCCCGTCGAGGCGCCCGAATTCCCGATCCAGGGTGGCGGCGAGTTCCTCGTAGTCCTTCGCCGTGGCCGTTTCCAGGTTCAGCGGCACCAGCGCCGGCTGAGGGTGCCCGGCCGCCTCGATGGCGTCATAGGTCTGCTCCAGGCGGGCCTGGCTGCGGCCCAGCAGGACCAGCGTGGCGCCGTGGGCGGCGGCCGCCAGGGCGACGGCACGACCGATGCCGCTGCCGGCGCCGGTGACGAGGATGACGCGATCCCGGAGAAGGTCCGCGGAAGGTTCGTAGTCGAGCATGTGGTTGTCCATCGTGCTTGCGGTCGGGGCTGTCATCGCACCGGAAAAGGTAAATAGCCTACCGCGAAGGCGCGTCGGCGGGAATGCGAATTATCGTGCGCTGCGCCAGGCAATCCAGAGCTTGCGCAGGGGCGTCAGGCTGACCCGGTGGCCGAGGTCCCTGAATTCGTCCTGCGCCAGGGTCCTCACCAGCGCCAGGCGCAGGGCCGCGAGCACGCGCAGGTGGGTCAGGGCCGATCGCGAATCCGGGTCCAGGGCCTTCAGCGTCTCCGCGTACAGGCTGCCGATGCGCCCGGCCTGGTCGCCCAGCGCCAGGCGCAGGTCCGGAGTGGGGCGCCCGTGGACCAGGTCCTCCGCGTTCGCGCCGGCGGCCCGCAGGGTCTCGGCGGGGAGGGGCAGGCGGCCGGCGCGGGCGCACGGCATGGCGTCACGCAGTCGCCGGCCGAGATGGTCCACGGCTCCGAGCCGCCCGGCGGCCTCCAGCGGCGCCGGCTCTCGGCAGCCGAGGGTCCGCGCCAGCAGCCGGGCCAGGGAGCCGGCGCCCTGCAGGGCATTCTCCAGCTGCCGCGGGAAGTCGGGATAGCCGTCCCGGCCGAGCTCATCCCGGGTGGCCGTGACGAGGCCCAGAAACTCCTCCCGCGGCAGCGACCACTGTTCCACCGCGGGCAGCAGGGCGCGGGTCCGGGGGTGGCGCGGGGCTCCGGCGAACAGGCGCTCGATCTCCTCTTCCCACCACTGCAGCTTGAGCCGGGCGACGCCCGGTTCGCTGACCGCGTCGGGAATCTCCCGCACCTCCCGGCCCAGCCGGTGCAGTTGCTCCAGCCACGGACGCGCCTCGGGCGGCGCGAAGCGCAGTGCGTAGTAGAGGCTGCTGCCCGGTGGTGGCGCCGTCTCCTCCGGCGGCCGGGGCGGGGTGGGGGGCTGTTCGGTCTGTCGCATGGGGCCAGTGTATCCTATCGGCACCCGCACCGGCGGCTGGAGCCGCTGCGGTTGCGGGCGGCAAGGATGGCCACGCCGACCTGGCGCCGGCGCACCCGGCCAACCGGCCAGGGGGGGCGGCAAGCCGGGAATATCGTGGGCCTGGCGTGCCGGCGCCCGGCCTCCGGCGCCGGGATGCGGTTCCGGGCCGGCCATGCCGCGACAGCTCCGGCAACGGCGTTTGCGCATTGCCGCAAATGTGGGGTAGATTAGGCGGGTTACAATAAAACAAACTTATAAGCGCATCGGGTCGAATAATCATTCGCCCGCCGTCCCGAAACCCCGGTTCCCCTCCTGGCAGATCCCCGCGCCAGGCACAGGGGCGGGAGGCGCCCGGCCGGAAGACTGCGCTGCGGGAAACCAGGAGTCAACGATGCCGGTATCCGAGTTGCTTTGGTCCGGGCTGGAACTGATGATCATGGGCATGGGGGTGGTCTTCGTCCTTCTGGGCCTGCTGGTCTTCACCGTTCACGGTGTTTCCCGGCTCATCCAGTGGTTCGAGGCGCGCCGGCCCCAGCCCGCCACGGGCGCCGGCACGGCACTCTCCGCGCCCCCGGCGCAGGGTGACGCCGAGCTGATGGCCGTCATCAGCGCCGCCGTGCACCGCTTCCGTTCCCGCCGTCACACTCCCCGCTGAGCCAAATCCGCCCCGAGCAGGCGCATCGCCAACCCGAGGAGAACCACCGCCTATGACCAATCCGCTCGCCATCACCGACGTGGTCCTGCGCGACGCCCACCAGTCGCTTCTGGCGACCCGGATGCGCATCGAGGACATGCTGCCCATCGCCGCCAAGCTCGACCAGGTCGGTTACTGGTCGCTGGAGACCTGGGGGGGCGCGACCTTCGATGCCTGCATCCGCTACCTGGGCGAGGATCTCTGGGAACGGCTGCGGCGGCTGAAGGCGGCCATGCCCAATACCCGGCAGCAGATGCTCCTGCGGGGACAGAACCTGCTGGGTTACCGGCATTACGCCGATGACGTGGTGGAACGCTTCGTGGAACGGGCGGCGGAGAACGGCGTGGACGTGTTCCGCATCTTCGACGCCATGAACGACCTGCGCAATCTCGAGACCGCTGTGAAGGCCGCAATCCGGGTCGGCAAGCATGCCCAGGGCACCATGTCCTACACGGTGAGCCCGGTCCACACGGTGGACATGTGGGTGGAGATGGGCCGGCGCCTCGAGGAGATGGGGTGCCACTCCATCTGCATCAAGGACATGGCCGGCCTGCTGCGCCCCTACGTGGCCGAGGAACTCGTCACGCGCCTGAAGGAGAGCGTCTCGATACCCATCGCCATGCAGTGCCACGCCACCACCGGCCTGAGCACCGCCGCCATCGTCAAGGCGGCGGAGGCGGGCATCGACATGGTGGACACGGCCATCTCCTCCATGAGCATGACCTATGGCCATTCCGCCACCGAATCGGTGGTCTCCATCCTCCAGGGTACGGAGCGCGACACGGGGCTCGACCTGAAGCTGCTGGAGGAGATCGCCGCCTACTTCCGCGAGGTGCGCAAGAAGTACGCGAAGTTCGAGGGCAGCCTGAAGGGGGTGGATTCGCGGATCCTGGTGGCCCAGGTGCCCGGCGGCATGCTCACCAACATGGAAAACCAGCTCCGCGAGCAGAATGCCTCCGATCGCATCGACGAGGTGCTGAAGGAGATCCCCCGGGTGCGCGAGGACCTCGGCTTCATCCCCCTGGTGACCCCCACCTCCCAGATCGTCGGCTCCCAGGCGGTGCTCAACGTGCTCACCGGCGAGCGCTACAAGTCCATCACCAAGGAGACGGCCGGCGTCCTGAAGGGGGAATACGGCGCCACGCCCGCCCCGGTGAACAGGGAGCTTCGGATGCGGGTGCTGGAGGGCGGTGAGCCGATTACCTGCCGCCCCGCCGATCTCATCGAACCGGAGCTGGATCGGCTGATCGGCGAGCTGGAGGGGCTGGCCACGGAGAAGGGCATCGACCTGGCCGAGGCGGTGGTGGACGATGTCCTCATCTACGCGCTCTTCCCCCAGGTGGGTCTCAAGTTCCTGGAGAACCGTGCCAACCCCTCGGCGTTCGAACCGGCGCCGGGGAGCGAGCCCGAACCGTTGCCGGCGTCCGCAGCCGCGGCACCGGCCGGGCCGGAACGCTACGCCATCACCGTCAACGGCACCACCTATGACGTGACGGTGGCCCCGGGGGGCGAGGTGACGGGGGTGGTTCCCGGCGCAGCGGCCGCTTCACCCGTCCCCGCGGCAGCCGGTGCGGTTCCGGCCGGCAGCGCGCTGCCGGTGGCCGCGCCCCTGGCCGGCACCATCTTCAAGCTGATGACCCGGCCCGGCCAGGCGGTCGCCGCCGGCGAGGTGGTGGTGATCATGGAGGCCATGAAGATGGAAACCGAGGTCCGCGCCCCCCGCGCCGGCACCGTGACCGAAATCAGCGTGAAGGAAGGCGACGCGGTGCAGGTGTGCGACGCCCTCCTGCTCCTGGC
>JAQVKR010000225.1 GCA_028694565.1 Gammaproteobacteria bacterium
GACCACTGCCCGGGCGGGATCTGCGCCCCGGTGATCGCCGCCTCCAGGCTCGCGCTCCACTGCGCCGCCCCGCCGCTGAAGCGGTACCCGCCGCTGGCGCTCGCCACCGTCACCGCATCGCCCGCCAGCGGCCAGCGCAGCCCCTCCCAGCGGCCGCTCAGCTCGGCCGCGGGCGCCTCCCCGCCGAGCGCCAGGCGACCGCTGGTGGAAAGGGCGAACGGCGCCGTCAGACGGTGTTCGAGCGTGGGGGTGAGCAGCGGCCCGGACAGCGTCCCCGCGCCCGCCAGCTCGGGTTGCTCAGGCAACTTCAGGCGCCATTCCAGGGTCAGATCCAGCGGCCACTCCGCCGTCGTGGCCAGGCTGCCGCTGCTGCGCACGGCCAGTTCCGGCGCATCCGCCTCCAGCCGCTCCAGGCGCAGGACGCCGCCCTCGAACCCGGCGGCCAGCTCGACCCGGTCCAGCGGCCAGGACTGCGCCTCCCGGTGGATCACCGCCCGCTCCAGGCGCGCCTGGTCGACCCGCAGGTCCAGGGGCAGCAGGAGATCCGCCAGCACCGGGGCGCCGGCGGGGGGGGCGTCGGGGGCCGGCGGGGGGAGCCGCAGGTCCAGGTCTTCGAGGGCCAGGCGGGTGACGTGCAGCCGGCGCAGCGTAAGCGCCGATGGCCGCCAGTCCAGCTCCAGCCGCCCGAGCGTCAGCTCCAGCCCCGCGCCACGGTAATTCAGACCCTCCAGCCGCAGCCCCCCGAGCAGGGTGCCGCCCACGCGCTCCGCCGCCAGCTCCCCGGGAACCAGGGGCTGGGCAAACCGCCACAGCCAGCGGGTGCCCGGCTCGGTCCCCGCGATAATCCCCAGCGCCGCCAGCAGCAGGGCGAGCAGCAGCAGCAGGTTGGCCAGCCCGGCGGCGAGCAGTCGCTTCACAGGTCGGGCCCCATGTTGAAGTGGAGGCGCAGCGGCGTGCCGGGCTCGCTCACGGCCACTGCCAGGTCCACCCGGATGGGTCCCACCGGCGATTGCCAGCGCAGGCCCGCGCCCACGCCCTGCTTGAGCTCCCCGTCCCAGTCGTCGAGGGCGTTGCCCACGTCGTAGAAGGCCGCGGCGCTCCAGTTGCCGGTGATGCGGTGCTCGTACTCCACGCTCCCCACCAGGAGGAAGCGGCCGCCGATCACGTCGCCGGCGCTGTTCTCCGGGCCCAGCTCGTTGTAGCCGTAGCCGCGCACGCTCTGGTCGCCGCCGGCGAAGAAGCGCAGGCTGGCCGGCAATGACTCCACGTCCTCCACCAGGGTGGCGCCCAGGTTGCCCCGCGCCAGCACCCGCCCCCCCGCGCCCAGGGGCTCGATGAACTTCGCGTCCACCCGGCCCTGGAGGAAGCGGGCGTCGGAGCCGAGCGCCGGGTCGCTGCCCTTCACCTCCAGTCCGAGGCGGCGGCCGCGGCGCGGCCGCATGCGGTCGTCCGCATCCACCCGGGTCCAACCCACCGCCGGGTAGAGCAGGCGCGCATCCACCTCCTCCCCGGCCACCGTGGAGTATTCCTCGAGGAAGTTCAGGGAGAGGTCCCGCAGCCAGCCGCCCTCCAGGCTCTCCACCCGGCGGGCGCTCAGCAGCAGGCTGGTGGACTCGGCGGTGTCGGTGGACTCGTCGCGCAGGCTGGCCTGGAACAGGAGGCGATCGCTCAGGGGCTTCACCAGGGGAATCTCGTAGCCGGCGGTGAGGGCGTAGCGGATGGCCGAGAGCTCCAGCTGGGCGCTGGCCCGTTCGCCGTTGCGGCGGATGCGCCGGCTCTCCCAGCCGGCGCTCGCCCGCGGCCCGGTGTCGGTGCCGTAGCCCAGGCCGAAGCTGTACTTGTGGCGCTTGCGGTCCACCAGCTCCACCCGCACCGGCACCTCCAGCCCCTCGGCCTCCTCCGGCGGCGCGCTGATGTTCACCTCGGCGAAATAGTCGCTGTTCACCAGGGCCGTCTGCAGGGCGGTGATGCGATCCACCAGGTAGGGCTCGCCCGGCTCGATGGTCACGAACCGGCGCAGGAAGGACTCCTCCAGGGCCGAGTCGCCGAACCGGACCGGACCGAAGCGGTAGCGGGGGCCGGTGTCGTAGTCCAGGATCACTTCGGCGCTGTCCGTCCCCCGCTCCACCCGCACCTCGCTGCGGCTGAAGCGGGCGTCGAAGTAGCCCCGCGCCAGCGCCAGGTTCTGCAGGCTGCGCTTGGCCTCCGCGTAGCGGCCATGGTGGAGGACGTCGCCCTCCTTGATCGGCAGGCGCCCGCGCAGTTCGCGGAAGGCCGGATCCCCGGCCCCGGCGCCGCCGAGCGTCAGGGTGAGGCGGGTCACCCGCACCGGGGCGCCGGGCGCGATGCGGAACACCGCCACCCAGGACTCGCCGTCACGCTCGAGCGCCGGCTCGATGCGGGGGCGATAGTGGCCCAGGGCGCCCAGGGCCTGTTCGATCTCCGCGGGCGCCTGCCGGTAGAGCCGCCGCAGGTGGGCCTCGCTGTCCGGCGGGGTCTGGATCAGGCTCAGGTAGGCGCGCACGTTGTCGGCCAGCGCCCCCTCGATTCCTTCCAGGCGCACCTCCACCCGCGGCTGCGCGAGGGCCCCGAGGGACCACAGCAGCAGGACGGCCCAGACCAGGGCGGCGGGCAGGGCACGAACGGCTTGGGCATCGTTGCGCATCATGGCGACGGCATCAGTTGGTGGCGCGGCTACCCCGAGTCTGCCGGATTCGGGCAACCGGCGCGAGCGGGGCGGCGCCTCAGGTGGCGCCCTCGGGCAGTTCCGCGCCCGCCGGCGGGCGCGGCCGCTCCGGCCACTCCTTGATGTAGAGATCCTGCTGCGGGAAGGGAATCTCGATGCCGGCCTGCGCGAGGGCGTCCCAGATGGCGAACAGGATTTCCGATTTCACCTGGAACGGCGAATGACGGCGCACGTCCACGAAGTAATGCACCCGGAAATCCACCGAGGAGGCGCCGAAATCGATCAGGAAGACCCGCGGCTCGGGCTGGCTGACCACCGCCGGATGGGCGTTGACCGCCTCCAGCATCACCTTCTGGGCGACGCGGGGATCGCTCTTGTAGTGCACTCCCACCTGGAACACCGTGCGCACGTAGTTGTCGCTGCGGGTCCAGTTGATGAAGGCGGTGCTGATGATGTCGGCGTTGGGGATGATGACGTCCTGGTTGTCCCAGGTGGTGACCGTCACCGAGCGCATGCCGATGCGCGTCACCTCCCCCTGGTTGCTGGAGATGGTGACCCAGTCGCTGGTGCGGATGGGGCGCTCCACCAGCAGGATGATGCCGCTGATGAAGTTGTTGGCGATGTTCTGCAGGCCGAAACCGATGCCGACGCCGAGCGCGCCGGCGAAGATGGCGAGGCTGGTCAGGTCGATGCCCATGGTATTGAGGGCGACGAGCACCCCGAGCAGCACCAGCGCGTACTGGGTGAACACCGACAGGCTGTTGCGCACCCCCAGGTCGCCGATGCGCGCATAGAGCCAGCGGTAGGTGAACTGCCGCGCCCAGCGCCCGAGCCAGATCACCACCACCAGGGTCAGGGCCGTCCCCAGCAGCTGGCGCAGCGTCACCGAAATCTGGCCGATGCTGAACAGCGGCGCATCCAGCCACTCTTTCAGCGTCACCACCACGGCCGATTCGGCCCCCCAGCCGTAGAGCCGGAACAGGACCGCCAGCGCCGCCAGCGCCAAGACCACGCGGGCCAGCTTCTGCAGGGGATCGATGACGCCCTGGGCCCACAACAGGCCGTTGTGGGTGCGCTCCACCACCAGGCTCTTCAGGCTGTTGACCAGATCGCGCATCACGCCCCGCACCAGCAGCCAGATGAACAGCACCAGCAGCAGCCAGCCCAGGTGCGAGGCCACCGACCAGGCGAGGTTGATGAACCCCACCAGGCCCAGCACCGCCGCGGCCAGCATCGACAGCGGCACGGTGAAGCTGAGCAGGCTCAGCAGCTGGGCCCATTGCCGGCGCATGCGCTCACGGACCGAATCCATCAGCACGATGCGCAGGCGCAGCGACACGAAGATCAGCGGAAGCAGGAACACCATGAACAGGCGATCGAGCAGATCCCGCAGGGTGGTGGAGAAGAAGCCCAGGTGACCGAGCATCACCACCACGGCGAACAGCGCCGCCACCGCCGTGACCCCGCGCACCAGCCGGTGCATGCCGTGCTGCCGGCGCTCCTCGGGCACCAGCTCCGAGACCAGCAGCCAGCGTGACAGGCCCACCAGCAGCACCGTGCCCAGCCACAGCGAGCCCAGCAGCAGGACGATCCACAGGGCCGGCGACGCCGCGCCGGTGATCCAGGTCACCAGCAGCAGGGAGCCGCCCACCAGCAGCGCCAGGCGGCTGCTGTGGAGCAGGGCCAGCCCCACCCGGATGAAGCGCCGGGTGAAATTGTCCGTGGCCGCGATGGCCGCGGCGTCCGGGGTGCCCATGCGCCACAGGGGCAGCAGCACGGCGAGCAATGCCAGCTCCAGCGCGGCGAACAGCAGCCAGCGCCCGACATCCGCCTGGGCCAGCGCGCCCCGGAGCTTCAGCGCGGTATCGAGCAGGGCGTCGACGATGACCCGGGGCAGGCCCGCCAGCTCGTTCGCCAGGTCGCCCCAGGCGGCCAGATCGCCGGGCAGGCGGTGGCGCACGGTCAGCCCCCGCTTGACGCTTTCCCGGTAGGCGGCATCGATGGCGTCGAAGCGGGACTGGGCCTGCGCCAGCAGGGGCTCCAACTGCTTTATCTGCGTGTCGAAGCGCTTCGCCAGCTGCTCCAGGAGCTGGCGTTCGCGCTCCACCTGCTTCTGGATTTCCGGACTCAGGGCCTGGCGCTTCTCGAGCACCTGGATCTGCTGCTGCAGCAGCGATTGCTTGCGGCGCGCCAGGTCCAGCGCCGTGCGCAGCTCTCCCAGGCGCGCCCCCAGGTCGTTCCGCGCCGCGTCGAGCACCTCGCCCGACACGTCGAGGTCGGGCAATGCCTGTTCCAGGTTGCCCACCAGGGTGCGCAGGCGTTCACCCTTGAGCTGCAGCTGCAGCAGGTAGACGCCCTCCTCCACCTCCTGAATCTGTCCCTCCAACAGCAGGCGCTCGCCCTCCTTGCCCTCCGCGGGCAGCTGCCGCAGCTGCTCGCGCAGCTTGTTGGCACGGGCCATCTGTTCTTCCTGGGCCTTGGCCAGGCGCTGTTCGAGGTCCTCCAGCGCCTGCTT
>JAQVKR010000226.1 GCA_028694565.1 Gammaproteobacteria bacterium
GGCGCTGCTCTATCCCCAGCTGGCCAGCGCCTCCACGCTGCGGCCGGAGGTGGTGGCGGGCCTGGACATCATGATCGTCCGCGAGCTGACCGGCGGCATCTACTTCGGCCAGCCGCGCGGCATCCGCACCCTGGAGAACGGCGAGCGCGAGGGCTTCAACACCCTGGTCTACAGCGAATCCGAGGTCGAGCGCATCGGCCGCGCGGCGTTCGAGATCGCCATGAAGCGCAACCGCCGCGTCACCTCCGTGGACAAGGCCAACGTGCTGGAGTGCACCGAGCTGTGGCGGGAGGTGATGATCCGCGTGGGCCGGGACTATCCCGAGGTGGAGCTGAACCACATGTACGTGGACAACGCCGCCATGCAGCTGGTCCGGGCGCCGAAGCAGTTCGACGTCATGGTCACCACCAACATGTTTGGTGATATCCTCTCCGACGAGGCCTCCATGCTGACCGGTTCCATCGGCATGCTCCCATCGGCCTCGCTGGATGCCGGCGGCAAGGGCATGTACGAGCCCATCCACGGCTCGGCGCCGGACATCGCCGGGCAGGGCGTCGCGAACCCCCTGGCGACCATCCTGTCGGTGGCGATGATGCTGCGCTACTCCCTCGGCGAGGAGGCCCTGGCGGCGCGCGTCGAGCGGGCCGTGAGCCGGGTGCTGGACCAGGGGCTGCGCACCGCCGACATCCATACCGAGGGGACCACCCGGGTCGGTACCGCCGGGATGGGCGACGCCGTGGTGGCGGCCCTGGCGGACTGATACCATTCCCTTGCGGGGGTTCGGCCCGGAAGAGCCGGCGCCGTGCGTCTGGAACATTGTCCTGAAATCGAGGTTTTGAAATGAAGCGCGTAGGTTTGGTCGGTTGGCGGGGAATGGTTGGCTCCGTGCTCATGCAGCGCATGCTGGCGGAGAAGGATTTCGACCTGGTCGATCCGGTCTTCTTCACCACCTCCCAGGCCGGAGCGGCCGGGCCGGACATCGGCAAGGAGGTTCCGCCGCTGAAGGACGCCCGGGACGTGGACGAGCTCAAGGCGATGGAGGTGATCATCTCCTGCCAGGGCGGCGACTACACCGGCGAGGTCTATCCGAAGCTGCGCGCCGCGGGCTGGGACGGCTACTGGATCGACGCCGCCTCCACCCTGCGCATGGCCGACAGCAGCGTCATCGTCCTCGACCCGGTGAACCTGGACGTCATCCGCGACGCCATCGGCCGCGGCGTGAAGGAGTTCATCGGCGGCAACTGCACCGTGAGCCTGATGCTGATGGCCATGGGCGGGCTGTTCCAGAACGGGCTGGTGGAATGGGTCAGCGCCATGACCTACCAGGCGGCCTCCGGCGCCGGTGCGCAGAACATGCGCGAGCTGCTGCGGCAGATGGGTTCCATCCGCGACGCGGCCCGGCCGCTGCTGGATGACCCCGCCTCGGCCATCCTGGACATCGATCGCGTGGTGGCCGAGCACATCCGCTCCGCCGACTATCCCGTCGACCAGTGGGGCGTGCCCCTGGCCGGATCGCTGATTCCCTACATCGACAAGCAGCTGGACAGCGGCCAGAGCCGCGAGGAGTGGAAGGGCTTCGCCGAGACCAACAAGATTCTCGGCCGCGGCGGCAACGCGATTCCCATCGACGGCATCTGCGTGCGGGTGGGCGCCATGCGCTGCCACAGCCAGGCGCTGACGGTGAAGCTGGCCCGCGACGTGCCCCTGGACGAGGTGGAGGCGATGCTGGCCGCCGCCAACGACTGGGTGAAGGTGGTGCCCAACGATCGCGAGGTGACGATGCGCGAGCTGACCCCCGCGGCGGTGACCGGCACCCTGACCGTTCCGGTCGGCCGGCTGCGCAAGATGAACCTCGGCCCGCAGTATCTGAGCGCCTTCACCGTGGGCGATCAGCTGCTCTGGGGCGCCGCCGAGCCGCTGCGCCGCACGCTGCGGATTCTGCTGGAGGCCTGAGGCCGGGACCCCTGAATCAGGCATTCCGTCGTACCCACGAGCCCACGGCGGCGGGAAACCGCTGCCGTGGGCTCGTCGTTTGGAGCCAGGTGGATGAGTGGACGTGTTGATATCGCCGTGGTGGGCGCCGGTTCCTCAGCGGCCGGGAGCCTGCTCGAACTGATCGAGTCGCGGGAGTTTCCCTGCGGGGAGATACATGCGCTGGATGTCGGCGAGGCGGTCGGGTCGCGGGTGGAGTTCCGCAACGGCTACCTCCCGGTCAAGCCGCTCGACGGTTTCGACTTCGAGGCCGTCCAGCTGGCCTTTTTCCTTGCCGATGCCGGCACCGCCTACGAACACGCGCCCCGGGCCGCCGCCGCCGGTTGCGTGGTCATCGACAGCAGCCCCGCCTTCCGGCTCGACGAGACGGTGCCGCTGGTGATCCCGGAGGTCAATCCCGGGGCGGTGGCCGGCTTCCGGGAGCGGGGCATCCTGTCCAGTCCAGCGGACACCACGGTGATGCTGCTGCTGGCGCTCGAGCCGCTGCGGCAAGCGGCCGGCATCGACCGGGTGGACATGACGCTGCTGCACGCGGTGGCGGTGGCGGACCGGCGGGGTGCGGAGGAGTTGGCCGGCCAGACCGCGCGGCTGCTCAACGGCATGTCGGCGGATACGGAGGTATTTCCCCGCCAGATCGCGTTCAACCTCCTGCCCCAGGTGGGGGCTTTCATGGACAACGGCTACACGCGGGGCGAGATGGATCTGGTTTGGGAGTCACGCAGGGTCCTGGGGGATCCCGAGCTTCCGATCAACCCCACCCTGATCCAGGCCCCGGTCTTCTTCGGTCACGCCGCGGTCCTGTGCGTCCATACCCGCGAGCCCATCGACGTGGAAAGCGCCCGGGAGGTGCTGGCCTCGGCGCCCGGCCTGGAGGTGATCGACGAGCATGAACCGGGGGGGTATCCGACCCCGGTGACCGAGGCCGCCGGCAGCGATTCGGTGTACCTTGGGCGCATCCGTGCCGATCTCGACCTGCCGCGGGCGCTGAACCTGTGGGTGGTGGCCGACAACCTGCGCCGCTGCACGGCGCTGAACTGTCTGCGAATCGGTGAGATCCTGCTCGATGAAATGCTGCTAAATTAATAGGCATCAGGCCGCCGGTGCCGGAATTCTCCACAAAAGCCGCGACCGCCTGGCGTTCCGCAGCCAAAGCGTGATGCACGTACAGGAAGGAAGGGTGCGCGACTGATAAAAATCATGTGATTGTGGTGTACTGCGCTTCTGGCCGGCATCTTCTCCCGGTCCGCGGGCATAATCGCCCGCCGCAACGCAGTTGACCGCTTCTGCGCAATAAAACAGGCAACCGGAACGGATGCGGATAGGGAGGGAATGATGGCGCGGAAAATTGCCCTGGTGCTGGCCCTGATGGTTCTGCCACTGGCCCTGCAGGTTCAGGCGCTTGGTCTCGGCAACATAAAGGTCCGCTCCGGCCTCAATCAGCCGCTGGTGGCAGAAATCGCGCTGCTCTCGCCCCGGGGGGTGGCCCCCGAGGAAATCCGGGTCGGACTGGCGCAGGCCGAGGATTTCACCCGCGCGGGAATTGAGCGTCCCATCGCGCTGACGGCACTGGACTTCAAGCTCGAACGCAAGTCCGACGGCACCCTCTACATCCGGGTGACGAGCCGCCAGTCCATCCGCGAGCCGTTCCTCAATTTCCTGGTGGAACTGAGCTGGCCCAGCGGCAGGCTGCTGCGCGAGTACACCGTCCTGCTCGATCCGCCCACCTTCAGCGGCGCGCGTGCGCCGGCCCCGCGGGCCGCCGGCGCCGCCGGCACTCCCGCCCACCGCGGCGACACCTACCGGGTCAGCCAGGGCGACACCCTCTGGAGCATTGCCCAGCGCACCCGGCCCGGCGCATCGATATCGCCGCAACAGATGATGGTGGCGCTTCAGCGGAGCAATCCCAACGCCTTCATCAACGGCAACATGAACAACCTCATGGCCGGGCAGGTGCTGAGGATCCCGGATCGGCAGGCGATCGGGGCGCTGAGCGACGCCGAGGCCCGCCGCGAGGTGCAGCGGCAATACGAGGAGTGGCGCCAGGCGCGCACCGCCCCGCCCGCGCCGGCACCCGAGCCGGAGGAACAGGCCGGGGGCGAACAGCCGGCCGCGGTGGAGACCGCTCCCGAGGCGGAGGCCGCGCCGGCGGCGCCCGCCGAGGCGCAGCCCGAAGAGACGCTCCCCGCCACCGGGCAGGCGCTTCCCGAGCAGCCGGCGCCCGAGACGGCGGAGTCCGAGGCGGCGGAACCCGCGCCGGCGGCGCCGGAAGCCGGGGACGCGGCGGCGCCTTCCGCCACGCCCGGGCAGCCGCAGCCGGTGACGGGGGAGGGTGAGCTCAAGCTGCTGGCGCCGGAGGATACCGCGGCGGCGGGGCAGGCGGGCGAGGCCCCCGTGGCCCCCGTGGCCGAGCCCGGGCAGTCCGTTACCCCGACACCGGAGGAGGCGCTCGACAGCGTACGCCAGGAGCTGGCCCTGACCACCGAGAGCGTGGATACCCTGCAGCGTGAGAATGCGCAGCTGCAGGAGCGGTTCGCGGAGCTCGAATCCCAGGTCGACTCCCTGCAGAAGCTCATCGACCTGAAGGATGCGGAACTGGCGGGCCTGGAGCGGGATCTCGAGCAACAGCAGGCGGCCGCGGCGGAAACCGGGGAGGAGCCGACCGATCTCCTCGGGCGCCTGTTGCGCGATCCCGTCAACCTGTCCGTGCTGGCCGTCGCCGTCCTGCTCCTGCTCCTGATTGTCTGGATGATGACTCGCCGGCGCGGCGCGGATCAGCCCGTCGAGCCGGCCGCCGCGCGGGCCCCCGCGGGCTCGCCCGAGGCCGCCGCCGCGGCCGCGGCCACCAGCGCCGCCCTTGCGGGAGCGGCGGGCGCGGAGGAGGTGGAGCTGTCCGGGCCGGAGGAAGCCGGGCTGCCGCCGCGACCGGCCGGCAGCGATCCCGTGGCCGAGGCGGACGTCTATATCGCCTATGGCCGCTTCTCCCAGGCCGAGGAGCTGCTGCGATCCCTGCTGGAGACGCGCCCCAACGCCGCCGATGCCCGTCTGAAGCTCCTGGAGGTCTACTACGCCACCCGGGATCGCGACGCCTTCGAGGCGGAGGCCGCGGAGCTCTTCGAGCAGGTCACGGAGGCGGACCCGATGTGGCTGAAGGCGGCCGAGATGGGCCGCGAGCTCTGCCCCGGAGTGCCCATGTTCGCCCTGCGCC
>JAQVKR010000227.1 GCA_028694565.1 Gammaproteobacteria bacterium
GCGCTTTTACATCGGGCCATCCGTGGACTTTACTTATCCAAGGGACTGGTGGCCGATCGGGACGCGTGACCCGCGACCCGGGCGGAACCACAAAGACTGAACCCGACGCAGATCATGGACATCCCGGCGACCACATGACGACAAGAGCCGGGAGGCTGCCGGAGGAGGCGCACCGCCGCGTGCGCTCCGACGGGTCGGATGGAGGGGGGGTGACCATGTCAGATCCTCTGCAAGCGCCGCCCGGGAATGGCGGTGGCGGATGTGGCGTGCGGGACGGGCAGGCCGATCTCGGAACCGCCGGCAAGATAGCCCGCATGTTCATCAGCACCCCGGTCACGCCCATGCTGATGATCGCCACCCTCTGCATCGGAATCCTCGGCCTGCTGTTCACCCCCCGGCAGGAAGATCCCCAGATCTCGGTGCCGATGATCGACATCTTCGTCAGCTATCCCGGGGCCAGCATCCACCAGGTCGAGAGCATGGTGACCGAACCCCTGGAACGGCTGATGAGCGAGCTGCCGGGGGTCCGCCACGTCTATTCGGCCACCGGCCGCGGCCAGGCGCTGGTGACGGTGCGCTTCCGGGTCGGCGAGGAGATGGGCGCCTCCATCGTCAAGATCCACGACAAGCTCCAGTCCAACCTGGACCGCATTCCGCCCGATGTGCGGATGCCGCTGGTGAAGCCGGTGGGCGTGGACGACGTGCCGGTGGTGGCCGTCACGCTCTGGTCCGCCGAGGTCGACGACACCCAGCTGCGCACCCTCGCGCTGGACGTGCTGCAATCCCTGGGAGAGGTGCCGAACACCGGCAAGGGCTTCGTTGCCGGCGGCCGTGCGGATCAGGTCCGCGTGGAGGTCTCCCTGGAGCGGCTGGCGGGTTTCGGCATCAGCCCCCAGCAGGTCGCCGGCACCATCCGCACCGCCAACTCCGAGCGCAACGCCGGCATCATGGAGTCCGGCAACACCGTCTTCAACGTCTACGCCGGGGCCTTCCTGCGCACGGCGCAGGACATCGCCGAGCTGGTGGTGGGCACCCGCGCCGGGCAGCCCATCTACGTACACGACGTGGCCGATGTCCGCTACGCCTCGGAAGACGCCCAGCAGATGTCCACTTTCTTCACCGGCCCGGCCTGGACGGGCCGGGAGCGGGCTTCCGGCGAGGCGGCCGTCACCATCGCCATCGCCAAGAAGGAGGGGACCAACGGCGTCACCGTCTCCAAGGCGATCCTGGCCAAGCTGGAGCGGCTCAAGGGCACGCTGATTCCGGCCAACGTCAACGTCACCATCACCCGGGACTACGGCAAAACCGCCAACGACAAGGTCAACGAGTTGCTCGGGGCCATGTTCGAGGCGGCGGTGATTGTCGCGCTGCTGTGCCTCGTGGGCCTGGGCTTTCGCGCCGCCCTGGTGGTGATCATGGTGATTCCCATCGTGATCCTGGTGACGGTGTGGTGGGCCTGGGTGGTGGACTACACCATCGACCGGGTGAGCCTCTTCGCCCTCATCTTCGCCATCGGCATCCTGGTGGACGATGCCACGGTGGTGGTGGAGAACATGTTCCGGCGCTGGCTCGAGGAGGGCAACACCAGCATCGCCGTGGGCGTGGATGCCGTGCGCGAGGTGGGCAATCCCACCATCCTCGCCACCTTCACCATCATCGCCGCCCTCCTCCCCATGGGCTGGGTCAGCGGCCTCATGGGCCCCTACATGCGGCCCATCCCGGTGCTCGGCTCCTCGGCCATGTTCTTCTCCCTGGTCGCGGCCTTCATCTTCACCCCCTGGCTGGCCCTGCAGATGCGTCCGCGCATGGAGGCGCTGGGCCGCGCCGAGCGCCGCGAGGAGAAGACCCGGCAAATCGTCTCCCGCCTCTACCGGCCCCTCATCGAGCCGCTCATCCGCAGCCGGGCGCTGGGCATCGGCTTCCTGATCGGGATCATCCTGCTCACCATCGGGCTCTGCATGCTGTTCTACACCCGCACCATCACGGTGAAGATGCTCCCCTTCGACAACAAGCCGGAATTCAGCGTGGTGGTCAACCTGCCGGAGGGAACGGCCATGCCGGTGACCGCCAACGTGGTCCGGCAGCTGGCGGTGAAGTCACTGGAGATTCCCGAGGTGACCGCGGTGGTCACCTACGCCGGCACCTCCCAGCCGTTCAACTTCAACGGCATGGTGCGCCACTACTACCTGCGCCGGAATCCGTGGGAGGGCGACCTGCTGGTGATGCTCGAGGACAAGCTGGAGCGCGAGCGCGGCAGCCACGCCATCGCGGTGGCGGCCCGGGAGCTGCTCACGCCGCTGGCCGAACAGCTCGGCGCCCGCGTCGCGGTGGTGGAGATGCCGCCCGGCCCGCCGGTGCTGCAGACCGTGGTCGCCGAGGTCTATGGACCCGACGACGCGACCCGCCGCCAGTTCGCCCGCGATCTGACCCGGATCTTCGACGCGGTGGACAGCATCGTCGACGTGGACAACTATCTGCCCGAACCCTACCGGTTGTGGCGTTTCGAGGTGGACACCCAGAAGGCCGTGCGCCGGGGCATTTCGGTCAACACCATCACCGACAACCTCGACATGGTCATGGGCGGCTACCGGCTCGGCGACGTCAAGCGCGGCAATGTCCAGGAACCCACCTACATCGTGCTGCAGACCTCCCTGGCCGAGCGGTCCCAGATCTCGCAGCTGTCGAACATCCCCATTCCCGCGGAAGACGGACGGCTGGTGCCGCTGGCGGAGCTGGGACGCTTCGTGCAGGAGTGGGAGCAGCCGCTGGTCTATCACAAGGATCTGCGCCCCATGGAGTACGTGGTGGGCGAGATGGAGGGGCGCCTCGGCGCGCCCATCTACGGCATGCTCGCGGTGGAGGACCGGCTGGAGGACTACACGGCGCCCGACGGCGTGAAGGTCACCGGAATGCCCGGCGGGCTCATCGGTCCGCCCGCGGACGACTTCGTCTCCGGGTTCGAGTGGACCGGCGAGTGGACCGTAACCTACGAGACCTTCCGCGACATGGGCATCGCCTTCATGGCCGCGCTGCTGCTCATCTACGGGCTCATCGTCTGGGAGTTCCGCAATTTCACCCTCGCGGCGCTCATCATGTCCCCCATCCCGCTGACCCTCATCGGCATCATTCCCGGCCACCTGCTGATGGGCGCCGAATTCACCGCCACCTCCATGATCGGCATGATCGCCCTGGGCGGCATCATCGTCAGGCAGTCGATCCTCATCGTGGAATTCGTGAAAATCGAGGTGGAGAAGGGCCTGAGCGTGCGCGAGGCGGCGGTGCGCGGGGCGGAGATCCGCATGCGCCCCATTTTCATCACCTCCCTGACCCTGATGGCGGGGGCCTGGGCCATTATCTTCGATCCCATCTTCCAGGGCATGGCGGTGAGCCTGCTGTTCGGCGCGGGGGTGGCCACCCTGATGGCGGTGGTGGTGGTCCCGCTCGGGTGCATCAGCGCCCGCCGGCAGTTCTACCTGGTGCAGACCGACGCCGGCGACATCGTCCTCAGCCCCGAGTACGGCGTGCGGGAACAACACCCCGGCATGGCGGCGGAAACGGATTCCGTCCAGCGCCCCGCCCTGTGGCGGCGCCTGTGGGGAATCACGGTGCAGGTGCCGGGCTGGACCTACTATGGCGTTCGCGCCGTCGTGATCCTGCTGGCCCAGGGGGTGAGCGCGATGCAGCAGCGGCGGCGCGAGGCACAGGCGGAGAACGCGGATCCGCCGGCTCCGCAAGCCGCGTCCGCGGTTGACGATCCGCCGCCGGCGGAGGAAGCCGATCCCCCCGTGGAGGGTGCCGCGGCCGGGCGGTCGCCCGGCACCGCGAAGGCGGAGAAAGTCGAGGCAGGCGCGGCGCTGAAAACGCCGTCCCCCTCCACCGCCAAGGCGAAAGCGAGGACGTCACGCTCCAAATCCGACGCTCCCGGCGCGGGCAAGGGCCGGCGGGGCATCCGCGCGGACAGAAAGCCGCCGAAGTAGCCGGCAACGGCCGATCAGGGCCGGCGGCCCGCCACCACCTCCAGGCGCAGGGCCGCTCCCGCCACGGAGGGGCCGGCGGCCCCGGCAGCGGCTCCCGGGCGGCCCGGCTCGAGGCGCTCCACCACGAAACCGCCGTCTTCCAGCAGCGTGCGCAACTCCGCCGCCGAGCTCATCGGCCAGCTGCGGTAGCGGGCCGTGTACGCCTCCGCCCACCGGGCCAGGGTCCGGTCATCGATGCCGATCGCCGCGGGCGAGGTCACGGCCGCCCGCAGCACCCGCTCCCGGAACGCCGCCCCCTGTTCGGCGCTGAAACGGACCTCTCCGCTGCTGTCCGGGCGGATCCGGTTGATGGTCACCAGCTTCCCGCCCGGGCGCAGGAGTGCGCGCCAGACGGAGATCAGCTCCGCACGCCGGGGCGGGGGAAAGTTGCCCAGGAAGGAGTGGGTGCAGATGACGTCATAGGGCCCGCCCGCGGCCGCGAGGATATCGCCGGCCCGGGTGGTGATCCGCACGCCATGCCGCTCCGCATACCAGCGGTTGAGGAACAGGGGCGTCCCGCAGCGGTCGGCGACGGTCACTTCCGGCCGTGCGCCGCGCAGTGCGTAGGCATGCAGGACCAGCGCCAGCATGGCGTAGTCGGAAGTGCCGGAAACCAGCACCCTGGGATGGCTGCCGCCCGCCGCCAGATCGCCCAGCTCCCGTTCGTAGAAGTCGCGCTGCATCCAGGGCGTGGCCACCACGCCGAGGATCCTGAAGTACTGCCACACCCCATGGTACCAGTCGCAGCCATCGTCCCCCCCCGGTTCCCGGTGGCACAGCCCGGCCGATCGCTCCAGGGCCAGGGGCGCGCTCTCCTCCAGCAACCGGTCGGGATCGCTGAAGGGGGTCGCCGGTCCGGCGCCGGTGCCGGCATGATCGCTGGGTGCAGCAAGGGGAATGTCTGGCATGGAACCGTATCGTCAGGCGGCAGATGCGGGACAGGGTAGCGCCCGGAGCCGCAAAGAAAAACCGGTGGTGGCCAATCGCGCGGGGACATCGCATCCGTGGCCATGCCCGGAGAAGGCCCTGGAGCGTCGGCACAAAAAAAGGTTCTTCGCACATCTCCGGGAATCGTGCTTCATCCAGGCCTGGGTACTCGGGTAACTTGGTGGTGAACCAAGAGGACCGAGGAGCCCGTGATGCCGTCGAAGGAGCTACTGAATCTGGTTGGGG
>JAQVKR010000228.1 GCA_028694565.1 Gammaproteobacteria bacterium
AGCGCATGCACCGGCCACGGCGGCGCAGTACACTACTGCACTTCCATGCGCCAGCGCGGGCGCCGATACCCGATTCGACCGACTTCCCGGAGGACCCTTGCGCATCATCTTCGCCGGCACGCCCGAATTCGCGGCCACCTGTCTCCAGTCCCTGCTGGAATCGCCCCATGAGATCTGCGCCGTCTACACCCAGCCGGATCGCCCCGCGGGACGCGGCCGCAAGCTGACCGCCAGCCCGGTCAAGGCCCTGGCCCTGGAGCATGGCCTGCCCGTCCGCCAGCCGCCCACGCTGCGCGATCCCGACGCCCAGCGGGAACTGGCGGAGTGGCGGGCGGATATCATGGTGGTGGTCGCCTACGGCCTGATCCTGCCCCAGGCGGTGCTGGACACCCCGTCACTGGGCTGCATCAACGTCCATGCCTCCCTGCTGCCGCGCTGGCGCGGCGCGGCCCCCATCCAGCGCGCCATCCTCGCCGGCGACGCCGAGAGCGGCGTCACCATCATGCGGATGGAGGCCGGCCTCGACACCGGCCCGATGCTGTTGCGGGCCGGCTGTCCCATCGGCGCCGGGGACACCGCCCAGACCCTGCACGATCGGCTCGCCGGCCTGGGCGCAAGGGCCCTGGTGGAGGCCCTTGCCGGCCTCGAGGCCGGCACCCTCGCCGCCGAGCCCCAGGACGAGGCCCGGGCCAACTACGCCGCCAAGCTGGAGAAGTCCGAGGCGGAGATCCACTGGAGCCGCGGCGCCGCCGAGCTGGACCGCCAGATCCGCGCCTTCAATCCCTGGCCGGTGGCGTTCACCCGGCTCGGGGACCGGAATCTCAGGATCTGGGAGGCCGAGCCGCGCCCGGGACCGTCCCCGGCACCGCCGGGGACGGTGGTGGCGGCCGATCGCGACGGCATCGACGTGGCCACCGGCGCGGGCATCCTGCGGCTGAAGCGGCTGCAGCTGCCCGGCGGGCGGCCCCTGCCGGCGCGGGACTTCCTCAACGCCCAGCGCGACGGCTTCGCCCCCGGCCTGCGCCTCGGCGCCGACTCCGCGCCCGGCGGGTGAATCGCCGCGATGCCGTCCCTGCCCGCATGAACCTGCGCGCCCTGGCCGCCCGGGTGGTCAACCAGGTCGCCACCCAGGGCCGCTCCCTGGACACGGCTCTGCCCCCGGCGCTGGGGCAGGTGCCCGCGCCCCGCGACCGCCCCCTGCTGCTGCAGCTCTGCTACGGCACCCTGCGCTGGCAGCCGCGGCTGGCCTGGCTGGCGGACCAGCTGCTGAACCAGCCGCTGAAGGCGCGCGACGCGGAGCTGGGCGCGCTGCTGTGGGTCGGGCTCTACCAGCTCGAGCACCTGCGCGTCCCGGCCCACGCCGCCGTGGCGGAGACCGTCGAGGCGGCCCGCGCCCTCGGGCGGCCCTGGGCGACCCGCCTGGTCAATGCCGTACTGCGCGGCTACCAGCGCCGCGGCGCCGAGCTCAACCGCGGCGCCGACCGGGATCCCGTGGCGCGCCACGCCCACCCGGACTGGCTGCTGGAGCGGCTGCGCGCGGACTGGCCCGGGGAGTGGGAGGCGGTCGTCGCGGCCAACAACCGCCAGCCGCCCATGACCCTGCGCATCAGCCGCCTGCACCACCCCGATCCCGCCGCCTACCTCGAACGGCTCGCCGCGGCCGGCCTCAATCCCCGCCCGGTTCCCGGGCAGCCCTGGGCGGTGAGCATCGATCCCGTGGCCGAGGTCCGCAGCCTGCCGGGCTTCGATCGCGGCGAGGTGTCGGTGCAGGACGCCGCCGCCCAGCTGGCCGCCGAGCTGCTCGAGGCGTCACCTGGCCAGCGGGTGCTCGACGCCTGCGCCGCCCCGGGGGGCAAGACCGCCCAGATCCTGGAAATCACACCGGGGCTGGCCGAGCTGGTGGCGCTCGACATCAGCGCCGAGCGCCTCGGACGGGTGCGGGAGAATCTCGACCGACTCGGCCTCGGCTGCACGCTCAGCCGCGGGGACGCGGCCCAGCCCGAGACCTGGTGGGACGGGGCGCCCTTCGACCGCATCCTGCTCGATGCGCCCTGCTCGGCCACCGGGGTCATCCGCCGCCATCCCGACATCAAGCTCCTGCGCCGTCCCGCGGACATCCCCAAGCTGGCGCGCACCCAGGCCGCCATCCTCGGCGCCCTGTGGCCCTTGCTCCGCCCCGGGGGTATGCTTGTCTACGCCACCTGTTCGGCGCTGGCCGCGGAGAACGAGCAGGTGATCGAGGCCTTTCTCGCCGCGCATGGGGATGCCCGCGAGCGTCCCATCGCCGGCGGCTGGGGCCTTGCGCGTCCCGTGGGCCGTCAGATTCTTCCCGGGCAGGAGGACCGTGACGGGTTCTTCTACGCCCGGCTGGAGAAGCCGGCGGAACCCTGAATCGGCCGCAACCACAGGAGCGCACGAGCCCCGACATGCACGGCACCATTGGCCACTACCGCCACCTGACCGCACTGCTGACCCTGTGCCTGACCCTCGCGGCCACCACCGCGCTGGCGGCGGAGTTCAGGGTGCGCGAGGTCCGCTCCCAGCTGGTGGACGGGGTCTACCGCATGGATGCGGACCTGGATCTGGAGCTGGAAGGGGAGGTGCGCGACGCGCTGGTCAACGGCGTGCCCCTGATCCTCGGCGTCGAGATCGAGGTGGTGCAGCAGCGGCCCTGGCTGTGGGACCAGACCGTGGCCAGCCTGGAACAGCGCTACCAGCTGCGCCACCACGCCCTCAGCCGGCGCTACCTGGTGAAGAATCTCAACACCGGGGTGCAGACCAGCCATACCCACCTGGAGGATGCGCTGGCCAGCGTCGAGCGCATCCGCGGACTGCCGCTGCTGGAGCAGCCGCTGCTCATGGCCGGCGACGAATACCGCGGCCGGGTCCGGGTCCGGCTGCACACCGAGGCGCTGCCCTCGCCGCTGCGCCCCATGGCCTACCTGTCCCGGGACTGGCGCCTGAAGAGCGAATGGGTCGAGTGGCCGCTGCAGCCTGGTCATGCGCCCTGAGCCCACCGCCAACGCGCCGCTGAGCCAGCCGCCCCGGCGGCCCGGGCGCGCTTCCGCCTGGGCCATGTTCGGCCTGTTCCTGCTGCTGCTGGCCTCCCTGCTGCTGATGAGCAACGCCACGGAGAACTCCCAGCGCTTCGGCAACCTCTACTCCCTGCTGCTGCTGGTGAACGTGGTGGGGCTGGTCACCCTGGTGGCGCTGATCGCGGCCAACCTGGCGCGGATGCTGCGCCAGTACCGCCGCCGGGAGGCCGGCTCCCAGCTCACCGCCCGGCTGGCGCTCATCTTCATCCTCCTGTCGGTGGTGCCGGTCACCCTGGTCTACGCCTTCTCCCTGCAGTTCCTGCTGCGCGGCATCGACAGCTGGTTCGACGTGCGCGTGGAGCAGGCGCTGAACGATGCCCTGGAGCTCAGCCGCGCATCCTTCGAGACCCGCATGCGGGAAGTGCTGCGCCAGACCACCAGCCTCACCGACGAGCTGGAGAGCGGCATCCTGATGGGCGGCAGCCTGCGGGCCCTGGCCCTGGACGACATGCGCGCGCGCGCCGGCGCCACCGAGCTGACGCTGATGGCCCGCAACGGCACCATCATCGCCACCAGCAGCGTGGAGACCACCCAGCTGGTCCCCAACACCCCGGGCGACGCCGTGCTGCTGCAGGTCCACCAGGGGCACACCTATGTCGGCCTCGATCCCATCGAGGGCGCCGGCCTGCACGTGCGCGTGGTGGTGGGCACCGATCCGGTGAACCCGGGCGGGGAGACCTACGTGCTGCAGGCGCTCTACCCGGTGGCCGGGCGCATGAGCAACCTCGCCGACAGCGTCCAGACCGCCTTCGCCCAGTACCGCGAACTGGCGTTCATGCGCACGCCCCTGAAGTACAGCTTCACCCTCACCCTGTCCCTGGTCCTGCTGCTGACCCTGCTGATGGCCGTGTGGGTGGCCTTCTATTCCGCCCGGCGCCTGGTGGCGCCGGTGACCGATCTCGCCGAGGGAACCCGCGCGGTGGCCGCCGGCGACTACGACAAGCAGCTGCCCGCCGCCGGCTACGACGAGCTCGGCTTCCTGGTCAGCTCCTTCAACGAGATGACCCGCCGCATCTCCCGGGCCCAGGAGGAGGTGCGCCACAGCCAGCGCCAGGCCGAGAGCCAGCGGGCCTACCTCGAGGCGGTGCTGGGCAACCTCTCCTCGGGCGTACTCACCCTCGATCGCCGCCACGTCCTGCGCACCAGCAACAAGGCCGCGGACCAGATTCTCGGCGCCGAGGTGCGCGCCTGCATGAAGCAGCCCTTCACCGAGCTCGGCGTCCGCCATCCCCACCTGCAGCAGTTCGTCGAGGTGCTGGAGCCGCGGCTGCGCCGCGACAACCGCGAATGGCGCGAGGAGGTGACCCTGTTCGGGGGCGGCGGCCGGCAGGTGCTCATGTGCCAGGGCAGCGCCCTGCCGGGCTCCGGCTTCGTGGTGGTGTTCGACGACATCACCACCCTGATCCAGGCCCAGCGCAACGCCGCCTGGGGCGAGGTGGCCCGGCGCCTGGCGCACGAGATCAAGAACCCCCTCACCCCCATCCAGCTCTCCGCCGAGCGCCTGCGGCACAAGTATCTCCGCAGCATGGAGGGGAACGACGCGGAGGTGCTCGACCGCCTCACCCACACCATCGTGCAGCAGGTGGAGGCGATGAAGGAGATGGTGAACGCCTTCTCCAACTACGCCCGCAGTCCGGCGCTGCAGCTCGAGCAGATCCAGCTCAACGAGCTGGTGCGGGAGATTCTCGAGCTCTACCGCGGCCCGGGCCGCCCGCTGGAGATCGAAACCGGGCTGGATCCCCGGCTGCCCGCCATCGAGGCCGACGCAGGCCGCCTGCGCCAGGTGCTGCACAACCTGCTCAGGAACGCCGAGGAGGCCGCCGGGGAGGCGACGGTGAAGGTGGAAATCGCCACCCGCTGCAGCGAGGAGACCGGCTGCCGGCACGTGGAGCTGCGGGTCGCGGACCACGGCCCGGGCATCCCCGAGGAGATTCTGGGGCAGCTGTTCGAACCCTATGTCACTACCAAGCCAAAGGGAACCGGGCTAGGATTGGCCATCGTGAAGAAGATTGTGGAAGAGCACGGCGGCGTCATCTGGGCCGAGAACATGACCGCGGGCGGCGTCTGCTTCGGCCT
>JAQVKR010000229.1 GCA_028694565.1 Gammaproteobacteria bacterium
CCGATACCCGCGGCCGCACCCTGTTCAGCGCCGACTGCTTCGGGGCGCTGCTGGAGGCGCCGGCGGAGAACGCCGCCGCCATCGAGCCGCAGGCGCTGCGGACCGGGATGACGAGCTGGGCGCGGGTGGACGCGCCGTGGCTGGACCGGGTCGAGGCCGGCGCCTTCGGACGGACCCTGGCGGCGGTCCGGGCACTGGAGCCGGCGCGGATCCTCGGCAGCCACCTGCCGCCGGCGGAAGGCATGACGGAGACCCTGCTGGAAAATCTCGACGCCGCCCGCGCGGCACCCGCCTTCGCCGGCCCGGACCAGGCGGCGCTGGAGCGCCTGCTCGCCGCGGCCTGACGCTCCGGGACGGAAGCCGGCCGCGGGGGCGGAAAGCGGCCGGGCGGGGCGGCCGTCTTGACAGGCCCGAAACAGGGGGCAGACTTGGCATTTTCACCCGCCAGGAAGGCCCGTGAACGCCGGCACCGACACCTCCCGCTGGATCCGCCTCGCCCCCGCGGCCTTCGTGCTCCTGTGGAGCACGGGCTTCATCGCCGCCAAGGCGGGGGTGGCCCACGCGGGCCCCTTCACCCTGCTCTTCTACCGCTTCGTCCTGACCGCGGCGCTGCTGCTGCCGCTGACCCGGCTGCTCGGGTCGCGGTGGCCGCAGCGGCCGGCCCTGGCGGGACACATCGCCGTGGCCGGCCTGCTCCTGCACGCCGGCTACCTGGGTGGGGTCTTCGCCGCCATCGCCGCGGGCATGCCCGCCGGGATGGTGGCGCTCATCGTCGGGCTGCAGCCGCTGGTGACGGCCGCGGCCGCCGGGCCGCTGCTGGGCGAGCGGGTGCGCCCGCTGCAGTGGCTGGGGCTGGCGGCCGGATTCGGCGGGGTGGCGCTGGTGGTGGCCGGCCGGCTGGCCCCGGGGACGGCGGGACAGGCCTTCGCGGGCTTCGGCGCCGACTCCCTGCTCCTCGCCCTCCTGGCCCTGTTCGCCATCACCGGGGGAACGCTCTACCAGAAACGCTTCTGCGCCGGGATGGACCTGGTGAGCGGAGCGGTGATCCAGTACGCCGCCAGCGGCGCGGCCCTCGGCGTGCTGGCGGTGGGGATGGAGTCGCTGCGCGCCGACTGGGGCCTGCCCCTGCTGCTGGCGCTGGCCTGGCTGATCCTCGTGCTCTCCATTGCCGCCATCGGCCTGCTGCTGCTGCTCATCCGCCACGGCGCCGCCTCCCGGGTCGCCAGCCTCTTCTACCTGGTGCCGCCGGTGACCGCGCTGGAGGCGTGGTGGCTGTTCGACGAGCAACTCGGTCCGCAGGCCCTGGCGGGCATGGCCGTCATCGCCGGCGCGGTGTTCATGGTGTTCCACCTGCCCGCCCGGCAGCGCCGCTCCGCCTGACCTCCCGCCACCGGGGCCTCGACGCCGCCCGGCCCCGGATGCCAGACTGCTCCCGTGACGACCGAACCGGCACCGTATCCACCCGACCCGGCAGCGAGACCATGAGCGAACTGGACATCGAACACTACCGCCGGCGGCTACTGGCCGAGCGCGAGCAACTGCAGGAGACCAAGGCCACCCAGCACGAGGAGGCGGCCACCGTCGAGCTCGATCAAAGCCGCACCGGGCGCCTGTCGCGCATGGACGCCCTCCTGGGCCAGGCCATGGCCCAGGAGCAGGAGCGCCGCGCCGACCAGGAGCTGCGCCGCATCGCCGCGGCCCTGGCCCGCTGCGACAGCGGCGACTACGGCTTCTGCGCCGCCTGCGGCGAGCCCATCACCCCGGCCCGCCTGGAGATCGACCCCGCCGCGGAGCTCTGCATCCGCTGCGCGGAGGCGCGGGAGCACTGACTGCGCCGGGCCGGCGCCCCGAAAGCCCGGCTTTTTCATATGCAATAGGAATGTCCTATCGTTTCGATAACAACAATCATTTAGACAGATTACAATCACCCCCCTAATCTGTCCCCGTACCGCGCCGCAGCGGCCCAGTGAAACCGACGGAGGACAGACCCATGGCCAGCAGCAACCCCCACGACCTGAAGACCATCCGCAACCTCGAGGCCGCCTTCGCCGGCGAGTCCATGGCCCACATCAAGTACCTCTACTTCGCCCGCATCTGCCGCGCCCAGGGCGACGAGGAGACGGCCCGGGCCTTCGAGGCCACCGCCGCCCAGGAGGTGCAGCACGCCCTCGGCCACATGGACCTGCTGTTCCCGAAGGAGACCCTGGACCCGGCGAAGTGCCTGGAGCTGGCCATCGAGGGCGAGACCTACGAGTACACCGAGATGTACCCCGCCTTCCGCCACACGGCCGTGGAGGAGCGGCAGGCCGACGCCGTGCGTGAATTCGACGAGCAGATCGCCGAGTCCATCGAGCATGCGGAACAGTTCAAGGCGGTGCTGGAGAAGGCGGCCAAGCGTTTCGCCGCCCTGGCCAAGGTGGAGGAGCGTCACGCCAACCACTATCGCGCGGCGCTGGCCCGGGTCACCGGCTGAGCCCGGCCCCGCGACCCTTCGACGACAACGATTCGGATACCAAGGAGACGACCATGAAGAGCTGGCAGTGCATCGTGTGCGGATTCATCTACAACGAGGCCGAGGGCATGCCCGAGGAAGGCATCAGCGCGGGCACCCGCTGGGAGGACATCCCGGAGGACTGGGCCTGTCCCGACTGCGGCGTGGCCAAGGCCGACTTCGAGATGGTCGAAATCTGACGCCCAACGGCGGCCCCGGCCGGGGCCGCCGCCATTCCTGACCGAGGAGCAGACCATGGAGCCGCTCGTCATCGTAGGCACCGGCCTGGCCGGTTACACCCTGGCCCGCGCGTTCCGCAAGCTCGACCGCGCCACCCCCCTGGCGCTGGTCACGGCGGACGACGGCCACTTCTACTCCAAGCCCATGCTCTCCAACGCCCTGGCGCGGGGCAAGGCGCCGGCGGAGCTGGTGACCACGCCCGGCGAGCGGATGGCCGCCGAGCTCGACGCCACCCTCGTGGCCCGGGCGCCGGTGGAGGCCATCGACACCGCCGCCCGCCGGCTGCGCACGGCGCGGGGCGAAATCGCCTACTCCCGGCTGGTGCTGGCGCTGGGCGCCCGCCCCATCCGCCCGCCCCTGGCCGGCGACGGCGCCGGGGAGGTGCTCACGGTGAACAGCCTCGATGACTACGCCCGCTACCACGCCGTGCTGCGGGGAGCCGGGCACGTGGCGATCATCGGCCCCGGCCTCATCGGCTGCGAGTTCGCCAACGACCTGCTCGCCAGCGGCCGCCGGGTGACCGTCATCGGCCCCGATCCCCGGCCGCTCGGCCGCCTGCTGCCGCCGGCGGCGGGCGAGGCCCTGCAGGCGGCCCTGGGCGCGGCGGGCGTGGAGTGGCGCCTCGGCACCGTGGCCGAGCGGGTCGAGCGCGAAGGCGCCGGCTACCGGGTGGGCCTCGCCGACGGCGGCACGATCACCGCCGACCGGGTGCTCTCCGCCGTGGGACTGCAGCCGGAGACGGACCTGGCGCGGGCCGCCGGGCTCGCCGTGAACCGGGGGATCCGGGTGGATGCCGCGCTGCGCACCAGCGCGCCCGACGTATATGCCCTCGGGGACTGCGTCGAGGCGGACGACCAGGTGCTGCCCTACGTGCAGCCGCTGATGGAGCAGGCGAAGGTGCTCGCGGCGGTGCTCAACGGGGGAACGGAGCGCCTCGCCTACCCGGTGATGCCGGTGGTGGTGAAGACGCCCGCCCATCCGGTGGTGGTGGTGCCGCCGGCACCGGGCCGCGCCGGAACCTGGTCGGTGGAGGCCGGGCCCGACGGCGTGCGGGCGGAATTCCGCGGCGAGGGCGTGCTGGCCGGCTTCGCTCTCACCGGCGCGGCCACCGCCGCGCGGCAGTCCCTGGTGAAGGAGCTGGCGGCGGCCCCGGCATAGGCGCCCGGAAGCGTAGTAAAACCGACACAAATAAATACTGGAACTTCCGGAAAAGTCGCGTATAGTTTGAGTTACCTGCAGATTGTGCAGTGGTAGCTTTGGTTGGTCCCATCTGCGACACCTCCCGAACAAATCCATTTCATGGCCTGCAAGCACACCCGGTACAAAATTATTGATTCAGAGGTAGAACAGACATGGCAACAGGTTCCGTGAAGTGGTTCAACGAGTCGAAGGGCTTCGGCTTCATTTCCCAGGATGACGGTGGCGACGACGTGTTCGTGCACTTCAGCGCCATTCAGGGCAGCGGCTTCAAGACCCTGTCCGAAGGCCAGCGCGTCACCTTCGACGTGACCCAGGGCCCGAAGGGCGCGCAGGCGAGCAACGTCGTTCCCCAGTAATTACGGAACCGGCACGCCGCTGCGAAAAGAACCCCGCCTCCGGCGGGGTTTTTTTTCGCCCCGCCGGACCGCCGCCTCACTTCCCCTTTCCCGGCGCCTCCAGCCAGCGGCTGAGACTGGCGCACATGTCCTCGTAGTGGGCGCCCTCCCAGTAGACCTTCCCGCAATCGCCGCACTGGTAGAAAACGTCGAAGGTCCGGGCGGTGCCCGGGTGCAGGCGGTCGAGGATCTCGCTCTTCTCCACGCTCCGCACCTCCCCGTTGCATACGGTGCAGCGGGCGAACGGATCCACCAGGCGGTGGAGATCGAAATGCTCCAGCACCTCCCCGATCTGCCGGGCGGGACGGGTGGAGCGCAGCCAGTAGCCGTGGGTGACCGCCCCGTGCTTGAGCAGGCCGATATCGCGGGTGAGTATGATGCGGCGCTCGCGGGCGGCGATTTCGACAATCTCGTGATCGTCGAAATCGTTGCGGTAGAGGGTGTCGAAGCCGAGCATGCGCAGGCGCCGGGCGAGCTTGCCCAGGTGCACGTCGAGGATGAAGCGCGGTACCCGCAGGGGCCGGGGCCGCAGCCTGAGCAGCGGGCCGATGTCCAGCGCCTCGAACATCGGGTAGACCGCGACCCGGTCGCCATCCCGCAGGCGATGGTCGAAAGCCACCGACACCCCGTTCACCAGGATCAGGTCCACCTCGCCATGGGGCACGCCCTCCGCCTCGATGACGTCCTTCACCGTGGGCGAGAGGAACAGGGGCCGCCGGTAGGAGCGCTTGCGCTTGTGGGCGGGCAGGAAATCGTTAAGCTCCTCGTAGAAGCGCAGCGTGACGCTCGGCGTGTCGGGCTCGTCCATGCCCCACTTATAGGCGAACGGGCGGAATGG
>JAQVKR010000230.1 GCA_028694565.1 Gammaproteobacteria bacterium
TGGAGGGCGGGCGCTTTGTGTTCTACTTCCTGTCCCTGGCATCCTGAGCCCGGCCGGCTGGGGTCGAGGCCGCTTCGCCGCGGCGGTCCGGCCGCCCTCCGGGGCGACCCGCCGAATGCGCCCCGGGAGTGAAGCGGTGCACTAGAATCAGATACGGCGTTGCCGATTGGATTCCCCCGACACCCGCAGGTTCTCCCCATCGAGGTCCCGCTGCATGACCGAACTGCTGCAGATCGACGGACTCTCCTTCACGGTGGCGGGCCGGGCCATCCTGGAGTCGGTGGATCTGGTCCTCGAGGCGGGCGAGATCCATGTCCTGCTCGGCGCCAACGGCACGGGCAAGACCACCCTGGCCAACCTGGTCATGGGCTGCAGCGGCTACCGGCCGACCGCCGGCACCATCCGCTTCCGCGGCCGGCCCATCGACGGGCTCCCCATCCACGAGCGGGCCCGCCTCGGCATCACCCTGACCTGGCAGGAGCCGGCGCGCTTCGAGGGGCTGAAGGTGCGCGACTACCTCACCCTGGGGCAGGCGCCGGGCGACCCCGCGCTGTGGCTGGGGCGGGTCGGGCTGGCCGCCGACGCCTACCTGGAGCGCGCGGTGGACAAGACCCTCTCCGGCGGCGAGCGCAAGCGCATCGAGCTGGCCTCGGCGCTCGCCCTGCGGCCCCGGCTGGCCATTCTCGACGAGCCCGGGGCGGGCATCGACCTGCTCTCCATCGATGAAATCGCCAAGCTCATCCGGGAGCTGCGCGGCCCGGGCGCGGCGGTGCTGCTCATCACCCACCAGCAGGAACTGGCCCAGGTGGCCGATCGGGCCTCCCATCTCTGCGCCGGGCGGATCATCGCCACCGGCGCGCCGGAGTCCATCGCGGAAGCCTACCGGCGCCGGCCCTGCGGCGTCTGCGACGGGGAGACGTGCCGTGGCTGAGAACGGCAACGAACTGCTGGCGCTGCTGTTCCGCACCTACGCCGACGCCGCCATCCTGAACAGCCCCGGGACCGCCCACGTGGTGGTGGACGGCCAGTCGCTGGTGAGCGCGAACGCCATCCCCGGGGTGAGCGTGGCCGGCCGCCGCGAGGCGGGCGTGATCGTGGCGGAGATTGCCGTGGCGCCGGGGGTCGAGGTGCGCAACCCCATCCACACCTGCGTGGGCATCATGCAGCCGGAGGGGGATCAGCGCCTGCGGGTGGAGGTGCGGATGGGCGAGGGGGCGCGCGCGCGGCTGGTTTCCCACTGCCTGTTTCCCTACGCCCGGCGGGTGCGCCACGAGATGGAGGCGCGGCTTGACCTCGCCGCGGGCGCCGAGCTCGACTACTCCGAGGGGCACGTGCACGGTCCCTACGGCGGGGTGACGGTGATTCCCCGGAGCGTCGTGCGGGTGGGGCCGGCGGCCCGCTTCCGCTCCGATTTCCACCTCATCCAGGGGCGGGCGGGCGCGGTGGAGCTGGACGTGCGGGTGGAGGTGGCCGAGGGCGGCGTGGCGGAGATCACGGCGCGTATCGCGGGCAGCGGCAGCGACCGCATCAGCCTGCGCGACGAGCTGGTGCTCGCCGGGCGCGATGCCCGGGGCCTGATCAAGACCCGGGTGGCCCTGTCCGGCGAGGCCCGCGCCGAGGTGCTGGGCATCACCCGCGGCCAGGCCGCGGGGGCGCGCGGCCACATGGACTGCATGGAGCTGGTGCGGGACCATGCGGTGGCGCGGGCGGAACCCGTGGTCGACGTTTCCCATCCCCTGGCCAAGGTGACCCACGAGGCGGCGGTGGGAACCGTGGATCAGAAGCAGCTCGACACCCTGATGGCGCACGGGCTCTCCCCCGAGGCGGCCGTGGATCTCATCGTGACGGGACTGCTGCGCTGATGCGCCGCCACCACTCTGCGAATGGAGAATGCCATGCTCGACGTGAATCCCGACATCGTCTGCTTTCTCATCGGGAAGGCCCGCGAATTCCAGGCCAAGGAGGCGGTGGTCATCCCCGAGGAGCCCTTCAGTCCCAGCGACGACTGGGCCCTGCAGGTGCTCGCCGACCACCGGGACGATCTCTCCTACCAGGAGGCCCGCGCCGTCATCGAGGATCTCGAGGAGGGGCAGCAGGCGCAGGTGGTGGCGCTGATGTGGCTGGGGCGCGGCGACTACGAGGAGAGCGAGTGGGAGATCGTGATCGAGGAGGCGCAGGCGGCCTGGACCCCGCGCACGGCCGACTACCTCCTGGCCACGCCGCTGGTGGCCGACTACCTGCTGGAGGGGCTCGGCCTGCTCGGCTACGGCTGTGATTGACCCGGGGCACCGGATGAGGCTCCGGGCGGGGGTTTGGGATAGTATATCCGGCCCAGAGTGCCGCAGCGATGAGCCGATCCGTGAGCGTATCCGACCCGAGCGATGAAATGACCGAACTCAACCGTGCCCTGCAGGAGGTTGTCGAGCTGGGCAACCGCCTGCTGGAAGAGGATCCGGAAGCGGATTCCTGGGACGTCGCCTCGGGCCTGCTGGCCGGCGCCGTCCACTTCTGGCTCTATTCGCGCCAGCCCTGCGGCGATCCCCTCTGCGAGAGCTGCACCGACATCGATACGGCGGAGAAGCGGCTGCGAATGCTGCTGGACGAGACGCGCCAGTCGGCCGAGGAGAGCGAATATTTCCATACCCCGTCGGATGCCAACGTGGGCCGGGCCTGAGCCGGGGCGCGGCGGGAGTGTCGGGGGCAAGAGCATTGACCGTGAGGGAGAAGTGCATGAAACGTTTCGGTATCCGCATCACCCTGCCCGAGGGCGACACCATGGGCGCGGCGCATCTGCTGGGGCCGGGCTGGGAGAGCTTCCGCTGGTTCGAATCCGCGGCGCAGCGTGACGGGGCGCTCGCGGAGATGCAGCGCCAGCTGCCCGTCTACCGCCGTCACGACCGCGTCACCCAGGTGCTGGAGAAGGTGGAGCGCTGAGCGCGGCGGCAGCCTCCGGCGCGCTGTTCCATACTGTGGGGGTGACCGCCCGCCGGAGCCCCCCATGCGTCCATTCGCCGCCCTTTTCCTCCTGCTCCCGCTCCTCTGGCTGACCGGGCCGGCTCCCGCCCGCGCCCAGGCGGAGAGCGCGGCGCCGGGCATCAACCGGGCCTTCGAGAACCCGGAGTTCGAGCGCTGGCGCGGCGCCTTCGAGCATTCCGGCCGCGAGGTCTTCGACCGGCGCGGGGCCATCGTGGCGGCGCTGGCGCTGCGGCCGGGCATGGCGGTGGCGGACATCGGCGCCGGCACCGGCCTGTTCACCCTGCTGTTCGCCCCGGCGGTGGGGCCGGCGGGCAGGGTCTACGCCGTGGACATCTCCGCGCCCTTCGTGGAGGGGATCCTGGCGCGGGCCGCCACGGCGGGCCTGGACAACGTGACCGGGGTGGTCAACACCCCCACCGATGCCTCCCTGCCTCCGGGCAGCATCGATCTCGCCTTCGTCTGCAACACCTACCACCACTTCGAGCACCCGCAGCCGACCCTCGCCTCGCTGCGTCGCGCCCTGCGCCCCGGGGGCGAGCTCGTGATCATCGATTTCCGCCGCCAGGCGGGCCACGGCTCCGCCTGGGTGACGGGGCATGTGCGGGCCGGGGAGGAGACGGTCATCGCCGAGGTGGAGGCGGCCGGATTCCGCCTGGGAGGGCGGGAGCCGTTCCTGCGGGAGAACTATTTCCTGCGCTTCGTGAAGGAGTGAGCCCTCCGTTCACCGGCGGGCATCGACCGCCCGCCACGGCCCGGGTGGAGCCGTTCCCCAGCCGTCGCCGGCGGCCCCCTGGCCGGGAGCCTCGCCAGCGCCGGGCTGTGCGCGAGTCGGCTGTTCGATGGATCCGGGTCTGATACAAGATGGCGGCATGACCGTCTCCCGCGCCAGTCTGTCCGTCCTCGTCCTGTCCGACACCCACGGCTGGATCGACCCCCGCGTGATCGCGCTCGCGAGCCGGTGCGATTACGCCCTGCACGCCGGCGACGTGGGGGCGGCGGCGGTGATCGAGTCCCTGGGTCCGCGCCGGTCGGTGATCGCGGTGCGCGGCAACAACGATGTGCCCGCCAAGTGGGGCGCCGACGGCGATCTCCTGGAGTGCCTGCCGTTCACGGCGAGCCTGGAGCTCCCCGGCGGGACGCTGGTGGTGGAGCACGGCCACCGGGCCGGCGGGGTGCGGGTGCGGCACGAGCGCCTGCGGCGGCGCCACCCGGAGGCGCGCACCGTGGTCTATGGCCACAGCCACCGCCTGGTGGTGGATACCGACGCCTTCCCCTGGGTGCTGAATCCCGGCGCCGCCGGGCGTTCCCGGACCTTCGGCGGGCCGTCGTGCCTCATCCTGCATGCCGGCGAGGAGGCCTGGCGGGTGGAGGTGCTCCGCTTCGCGCCGCTGCGGTGATATTGGCCCTCGCCCGGGATGCGTCGCGGCCGCGGCGGGCGTCACCGGGCGTGGAGCGGTGCGGCTAGAGGGGGGTGCCGCCCTCGAACATGCTCACATAGGCGTGGGCGTCGAAGAACAGCTCCATGTAGGTGATCAGCCCGTCCTCGACCCGCACCAGCTCCGCGACCCGGCTGTTGGAGAGCTCGGGTATGGTGGCGATGAAGTTGAACACCACCATCACCTCGTTGCCCTCGACAAAGGTTCGCCGGCGCTGGATGGATTTGAGGATGGGCCCGATGCGGGAGATGTCGGAGAGAAAGTCGGCGGCGCTGTCGAAGCGCGAGGTCGGGCCGACATAGCTGAAACGCTCCCGGCTCAGGTAGCCGGCCGCCCGCTCGAAATCCCTCTGCTCCAGGGCGTCCAGAAACGCATGGACAACCGCATCGGCTGGGGGAGCACTCATAGTCGCATCCGCTCGGGTCTGGTCTGGGGCGATGACGGTGGTTTCCGGAAGTATAGCGCCGCTGGAAATGCGGGTGCACGGAACTTGTGCCCGAAAGCCCGCCCGGCGGAGGCCGCCCCGGGCGAACCCGCGTCTGGCCGCCCGGGGCGAGCGGGGCTATGCTCTGTTCACCACCGGCAGCCGGTGCCCGGGGGCTCCCGCGGAGCCGCCCCGCGGCCCGTTGCGGTGAACCTTCCGGACAGCCAACAGGGAGAAGCGCGGCATGGGCGATCATGTCTACAAGATGGTGGAGCTGGTGGGCTCCTCCCGCGAGAGCATCGAGGATG
>JAQVKR010000001.1 GCA_028694565.1 Gammaproteobacteria bacterium
GTAGTCGGCCACCTGGCGCACGGTCATGAATCGCGGCGGCGCCAGGTCTCCCGTTCCCTGGGCCTTGTCGTTCGTGTCCGATCCCACCCCGCGCGCCGCCCCTACTCCCCGGCGGCCCGCGACAGGCGGGTCACCGCCGCCTCGTCCCGGCGTGCGGGCGGGGCGTCGTAGTCCAGGTTCTCGCCGCCGTTGAAGACCAGGAAGTGGCGGCCCTTGGCCCGGGCGATCATGGTCATGCCCAGATCGCGGGCCAGCTCCAGCCCCATGTGGGTCACGCCGGAGCGGGACAGCAGCACGGGGATGCCCACCAGGGCGGTCTTCATCACGATCTCGGAGGTCAGCCGGCCGGTGGTGTAGAAGATCTTGTCGCCGCCCCCGATGCCTTCCAGCCACATCAGCCCGGCGATGGCGTCGGCGGCGTTGTGGCGGCCCACGTCCTCCACGAAGTGCAGGATCCGGCCCTCGCCGCACAGGGCGCAGCCGTGCACCGCCCCGGCGGAGCGGTAGACGTCGTTGTGCCCGGAGAGGGTCTCCAGCAGCTCGTAGATGCCCGACTGGCGCAGCGACACGGCGGGCAGGCGCCGGTCGTAGAGGTGGTCGATGGTGCAGCTGAACACGGTCCCCTGGCCGCAGCCGGTGGTGACGGTGCGCTGCTTCAGCTTCTCGTCCCAGCCCTCCACCCCGTGGTGGGTGCGCACCCGGACCGACTCCCGCTCCCAGTCCACCTCCACCGCCGCGATCTCTTCCAGCGAGTGCACGAAGCGCTGGGTGCGGAGGTAGCCGATGGCGAGCGCCTCGGGGCGGCTGCCCAGGGTCATCAGGGTGACGATTTCGCGATCGTCCACGAACAGGGTCAGGGGCGACTCGCCGGCGATGTGCACCTCGCGGCGGTCGCCGTATTCGTCCCGCACCTGCACCGCGCGGGTGGGCGCCAGGGCCGCGTCGCTCATGCGCGGCCGGTAGGGCTGCCGGGTGTCGCCCGCCATCCGCTGTCAGCCTCCGGTCATGTTCATGTGCCGCATCAGCACCGGCTGTCCCCGCAGATCGAAATCGTGGCCCTTGGGCTTGATCTGCATGGCGTCGACGATGGCGGCCTTCAGCGCCTCCGGCTCGCCGGGGTGGGCGCGCAGCACGCGGCGCAGGTCCACGGAGTGCTCCTGGCCCAGGCACAGCAGCAGCCGGCCCTCGGCGGTGACCCGCACGCGGTTGCAGGTGCCGCAGAAGTTGTGGCTGTGGGGGGAGATGAAGCCCACCCGGGTGGAGGTGCCCTGCACCCGGTAGTAGCGGGCGGGGCCGCCGCTGCTCTCGGTGGTGGGGAGCATCTCGTAGCGCTCCTCCAGGTCGGCGCGGATCGCGTCGCTGGAGTAGTAGGCCTCGGCCCGGTCGTGATCGCCGATGACGCCGAGCGGCATCTCCTCGATGAAGCTGATGTCGATGCCGCGGCCGACGGCGAAGGCCACCAGGTCGCGGACCTCGTCGTGGTTGCGGTTCTTCAGCACCACGCTGTTGAGCTTGATGCCCTCGAAGCCGGCCGCCAGCGCCGCGTCGATGCCGCGCAGCACCTGGTCCAGATCGCCGGTGCGGGTGATGCGCCGGAAGCGGTCCGGGCGCAGGGAGTCGAGGCTGATGTTCACCCGCCGTACGCCGGCGGCGCGGATGGCGGTTGCCATCCGCTCCAGCTGGGAGCCGTTGGTGGTGACGACCAGCTCGCGCAGCCCCTGCAGCCCGCCGATGCGCTCCAGCAGCCAGAGGATGTTGCGCCGGACCAGCGGCTCGCCGCCGGTGAGCCGGATCTTGGTCACGCCCAGCTCGCGGAACGCCCGCGCCACCTGCAGCAGCTCCTCCAGGGTCAGGATCTGGGCGCGGGGCAGGAAGGTCATGTCCTCGCTCATGCAGTAGACGCAGCGGAAGTCGCAGCGGTCGGTCACCGACAGGCGCACATAGTTGACGTGGCGCCCGAAGCGATCCACCAGGGCGGCGCCGGGTGTGGACGGTGGGGTGGGTTCGAAAGCTGTCGCCATGCAGGGTCTCCCTCCGCGCCGGCCCGCAGCCGGCTACTGGACTCCAGAGGCAATAAAGCAAGAATCGAGCCGCCTGTCTGTACCCCGGAATGGTTAACACCCGGAGCGATAGTCCGGCCCCGCCGCCCGGCGGTTCGGGCCCGTCCGGCCGGATTGGGTCATTCCGACCCAGTCGGCCGTCACGCCGGTGACAGTTTGACCCAGCGCGGGGCCGGCCGCCCGGCCGCGGGGGAGGGAGGGACGGTGCACGCCTCCGCCTCGGTCCCGATCTTCCCCGGGAAAACTGGAACGTCCCTTGCGTACCGCTCCATGCCACGCCGCTGCGGTCCGGAAAAGCGGCAGGGACGACGCGGGCAAGGAACCAGAGCAACTCCGCGGATGCGGTCCAACAACTGGAGAGGAGGAACCCGAATGCTCCGGTCGCTGCATATCGAACCGAGAAAGTGTACCGGCTGTCTGCAGTGCGAGATGGCCTGCTCCTATGAGAACGAGGGGGTATTCAACCCCGCCCGCTCGCGGATCAAGGTGTTCAACTTCCACGAGGAGGGGCGCATGGTCCCCTATACCTGCACCCAGTGCGCGGAGGCCTGGTGCCTGCACGCCTGCCCCGTGGAGGCCATCGTGGTCAACCACGCGACCGGCGCCAAGGAGGTGCTGGACTCCCGCTGCGTGGGGTGCAAGGTCTGCACCATCGCCTGCCCGTTCGGCACGGTGAACTACCAGCAGGCCACCGGCAAGGTGATCAAGTGCGACCTCTGCGGCGGCGACCCGGCCTGCGCCAAGGCCTGTCCCACCCAGGCCATCACCTACGTCGACGCGGACTGGACCGGCTACGACCGCATGCGCGCCTGGGCCTCCCGCACCGACGCCCAGCCCGCCGCCGGCACCCCCGCCTGAGAGGAGACGCACCATGGGATGGCACAACAAAGTCCTGCGGGTGAACCTCACCGCCGGCACCTGCACCCCCGAACCGCTCAACGCCGAGTGGGCCCAGCAGTATCTCGGCCAGCGCGGCCTGGCCACCAAGTACCTGGTGGAGGAGGTGGATCCGAAGGTCGATCCGCTCGCGCCGGAGAACAAGATCATCTTCGCCACCGGCCCGCTCACCGGCACCGCCGCCTCCACCGGCGGGCGCTACTCGGTGATCACCAAGGGCGCGCTCACCGGCGCCATCGCCTGCTCCAACTCCGGCGGCTACTTCGGCGCCGAGCTGAAGATGGCCGGCTGGGACATGATCATCTGCGAGGGACGGGCGGCGAAGCCCGTCTACCTGTTCATCGAGGACGGCCGCGCCGAACTGCTGCCGGCCGACGGCCTGTGGGGCAAGTCGGTGTGGGAGGTCGACGAGATCATCCACCGCACCCACCAGGATCCGCTGATCCGCATCTCGGCCATCGGCCGCGCCGGCGAGGAGGGGGTGATGTACGCCGGGGTGGTGAACGACCTGCACCGCGCCGCCGGCCGCTCCGGGGTGGGCACGGTGATGGGCTCCAAGAACCTCAAGGCCATCGCCGTGCGCGGCACCGCGGGCGTGAGGGTGAAGGACCCGGCGCGCTTCATGCAGGCCGCCGCCGCGGCCAAGGAGGTGCTCGCCGGCAACGCGGTCACCGGCCAGGGGCTGCCCAAGTACGGCACCCAGGTGCTGATGAACGTCATCAACGAGGTGGGTGCGCTGCCCACCCGCAACCATCGCGATGTCCAGTTCGAGGGCGCCGGCCACATCTCCGGCGAGGCCATGCACGAGCCGCGGCCCAGCGACGGCAAGCCCAACCTGGTGACCAACCAGGCCTGCTTCGGCTGCACCATCGCCTGCGGCCGCATCTCGCGCATCGACCAGAAGCACTACACGGTGGTCAACCGACCCGAGTACTGGAGCGCCTCCGGCGGGCTGGAGTACGAGGCGGCATGGGCGCTCGGCGCCGCCACGGGGGTGGACGACCTGGAGGCGCTGACCTACGCCAATTTCCTCTGCAACGAGCAGGGCTTCGATCCCATCTCCTTCGGCGCCACCGTGGGTGCGGCCATGGAGCTCTACGACATGGGGGTCATCACCGACGCGGAGACCGGCGGCCTCAGGCTCGTCTTCGGCTCCGCCGAGGTCCTCACCACCCTGGCCGAGCTGACCGGGCGCGGGGAGGGGTTCGGGCGCGAGATCGGGCTCGGCTCCAAGCGCCTGTGCGAGAAGTACGGCCACCCGGAGCTCTCCATGAGCGTCAACGGCCAGGAGTTTCCCGCCTACGACTCCCGGGGCATCCAGGGCATGGGGCTCACCTACGCCACCAGCAACCGCGGCGCCTGCCACCTGCGCAGCTACACCGTCTCCTCGGAGATCCTGGGCATTCCGGAGAAGACCGACCCGCTGGCCAGCGAGGGCAAGGCGGGCCTGGTCAAGGCGTTCCAGGACGCCACCGCCGCGGTGGACTCCTCGGGCCTGTGCCTGTTCACCACCTTCGCCTGGACCCTGGGGGACATCGCGCCCCAGCTGGACGCGGCCTGCGAGGGCGAGTGGAGCGTCGACCGGCTGCTGGAGACGGGCGAGCGCATCTGGAACATGGAGCGGCAGTTCAACCTGGCCGCCGGGTTCACCGCCAAGGACGACACCCTGCCGAAGCGCCTGCTCACCGAGCCGGCGAAGACCGGGCCGGCCAAGGGCAAGGTGAACGAGCTGCCGAAGATGCTGCCCGAGTACTACCAGCTGCGCGGCTGGGACGCCGAGGGCGTGCCCACGGGCGAGACCCTGTCGCGGCTGGGGCTGTGAAACCCGCTCCCGCGGGGCGCGCGCCCCGCGGGAGCGTCGTCAACCGGTTGAACCCATCGAGCACGAGGAGACGGACGGATGCGCTACCTGGTAGTCGGCGCGGGTCCGGCGGGGGTCATCGCCGCCGAGACGCTGCGCAACACGGATCCGGGGGGGGAGGTGATGCTGGTGGGCGGGGAGCCCGAGCCCGCCTACTCCCGCATGGCCATCCCCTACTACCTCGCCGGCGGCATCGGCGAGCCGGGCACCTACCTGCGCCCGGAGCCCGATCACTTCAGCCGCGCCGGGATCGATTTCCGCCATGATCGGCTGCTGCGCCTCGACGCCGCCGCCGGGCAGGCGCATCTGGCCAAGGGCGGCGCCACCCCCTTCGACCGGCTGCTCATCGCGACCGGCTCCAGTCCGGCGGTGCCGCCGGTGCCGGGGCTGACCCAGCCCGGCATCCACACCTGCTGGACCCTGGCCGACGCGCGGGCCATCGCCGCGGCCGCCAAGCCCGGCGCCCGGGTGGTGCTGGTGGGGGCCGGCTTCATCGGCTGCATCATCCTCGAGGCGCTGGTGGAGCGGGGCGTGCAGCTCACCGTGGTGGAGCAGGCCCCGCGCATGGTGGCGCGGATGATGAACCAGGTCGCCGCGGGGATGATCAAGCGGCGCTGCGAGCAGAACGGGGTGGAGGTGCTAACCGACACCCTGGTGGACGGGGTGGCCGAGCGCGCCGGCAACGGCGAGCCGTTCAAGGTCCATCTCAAGAGCGGCCGGATCCTGGAGGCGGATCTCGTCATCACCGCCACCGGCGTGCGGCCCAACCTGGGCTTCCTGGAGGGCTCGGGCGTCGAGACCGGGCAGGGCGTGCTGGTGGACGAGAACCTGCGCACCAGCGTCCCCCACGTCTATGCCGCCGGCGACGTGGCCGAGGGCCGCGACTTCTCCACCGGCGGCCAGTCGGTGCACGCCATCCAGCCCACCGCCAGCGAGCACGGCCGCATCGCCGCGCTCAACATGGCCGGGGTGGAGAGCGCCTATGCCGGCAGCCTGATCATGAACGTCCTCGACACCCTCGGCCTCGTCTCCAGCTCCTTCGGCCGCTGGGACGGCGTGGCGGACGGCGAGGAGGTGGCGCTGCGGGACGATGCCCGCCAGCGCTACCTGCAGCTGCAGTTCGCCGGGGATGTGCTGGTGGGAGCGAACAGCGTGGGGATGACCCAGCACGTGGGGGTGCTGCGCGGCCTGATCCAGGGCCGGTTCCGGCTCGGGGTGTGGAAGCGGCGCCTGCTGGCCGATCCCACCCGGATCATGGAGGCCTACCTCGCCTGCGCCGCCAGCCCCCTGCCCGCGGGCGGCGCGCAGTGAGGATCACCTTCAAGCTCTACGCCTCGCTGGGCGAGTACCTGCCGCCGGGAGCGCGGGATCACAAAATCGAGCTGGAGGTGCCGGAGGGATGCACCCCGACCCGGATCCTGGAGGACCACCGGGTCCCGGGCGGGCAGGTGCACCTGGTGCTGGTCAACGGCGTCTACCTGGCGCCCGCGGAGCGGAACCGGCCGCTGGCGCCGGGCGACGAGCTGGCCGTGTGGCCCGCCATCGCCGGGGGCTGAGTGGCCGGCTGCATCCGCGAGATGGGGCTCGACCGGGCCGAGTTCCTGCGGTTGCTGCCCGCCGCGTTGGGGCATGACCACTATACGGTCGAGGGCGAAACCATCCGCGTCGAGCACCCCGCGGGAGCCGTCGAGATTCGGCTCCATCCCACGCGGACCCGGCGCATCGCGCTGCTGGCGATTCCGGCCACGCGGGTGGAGTTCCGGTTCGGGAGGCTGTCGGAAGCCGAGCGGGGGGCGCTGCTCGAGCGGTTCGACCGGTATTACCAGAAGGGCGGGGGGTGAGGGCGTGCGCGGCGGCGGGCCGCGGCGCTGGCCGCTCCCCGCGCTGAAAGCGGCGTTCCATGCCCCTATCCCTCGCTCCGCCGGACCTCGCAGAGATAGGCCCGCAACGGCAGCGAGCCGCTGACCGGATCCGCCCCGGCGTTGCCGATGAGGCCAGCGTAGTTGGCGTCCCCCTGTCCCGGTTCGCGCCATGACCACCAGCCATACTGGGCACAGACCACGCCCGGATCGAGGCTGCTGTTGAACCGCGCCATCGCCGACATCTCGCCGGTCTCGGAAACGATGCGGACAGCCTCGCCCTCCCGGATGCCGCGTGCGGCCGCGGCGTCAGGGTGCAGCTCAAGCAGCGGCTCGGGAAGTTGGCGGCGAAGGCGCGGGATATCCCGGAACTGACTATGACAGTAGGGCACCCACTTGGCCGAGGTGAGCACCAGCGGATAGTCCGCGGCCAGGTCGGGGCGCGACAGCGGCCCCACCGCCGGCTCGATATATTCCGGCAACGGCGGCTGCCCGGCATCGAGCAACTGCTGGGAATAGAACTCCACTCGCCGGCTGGGCGTATTGAAGCCGCTTTCGCGGTACTTGCCGTAGCGTGTCTCGAGAGGCAGCCGCACCCCCTCGGGCCGCTCGCGCAGCCGCTCCAGCGAGACGCCGCTCGGTGCGAGCAGATGGCGCAGCCCGGCCTCGGCGTCTCCCCCGAAAAAGTGCCCGCCGAGGCCAAGCCGCTTTGCCAGCTCGAAAACAATCCAGGTCTCGGGGCGCGCCTCGCCTTTCGGCGGCACCAGGGGCGCGCGCAATTGCAGTAGCGAATCGGCTTCCTGGCCGATCGCGAAACCGGCCATCAACCCCTCGCGCTCCCAGGGCGAGGCGACCGGCAGGAGGATATCGGCATGGCGGCTCATGGCGTTGTGGCTGATGTCGCAGTGGGCATAGAACTCAAGCCGCTTCAGTGCCTCCTCCCCCTGGTCCGGCCGGGGCCGGGTGCTCAGCAGCGACGAGCCGAAAGCGAACAGGCCACGCACCGGATAGGGCCGGCCCTCGATGATCGCCGGGTAAAGCTCGCGGGTGGTGATCCAGCCCCGCGCATGCGGACCCAGCGGATGGGCATCGGCGCCGAGCGCCTTGCCGAGCTGCGCTTCCGGCATCAGCTCGGCCCCCGCCACATTGTTCAGGGGCGGCTTGGAGAAATACACATTGCCGCCGGGCCGATCGATATCGCCGCTGAGGGCGTGCAGCAGGCTGAGCGCGCGGCTGGTCTGCGTGGCGTTGGTGCCCTGTCCCAGGCCCGACCAGGCATAATAGGAGACCGGTCCGCTCTCATGCATCATGCGGGCGGCATCCCTCACCCGCGCGGCAGGCACCCCGGTAATGGCCTCCACGCGCTCCGGCGGATATTGGCCGCACAGTTTCGCGTAAAGCCCGAAAGCGGGACGGCAGCGTACAGGGCCATCGACTGCGGCAACGGCATATTGCCCAAACAGCGCCGGCTGGCGTGCGAGCGCCTCCCCCCGCCCGCCGCCCGGCGACAGGCAGGCCGGAGCCTGGCGCTCCTCATCCCAGATTACATAGTCCGCCGCATCGGCACCCAGCGCGTCCCCGCGCAGAAACCTGCCGTTGTCCTCCCGCACCAGAAAGGGACCGTTGCTCCAGTTGCGGATGAACTCGCGGTCATACCACTCCCGCGCAATCAGCTCGCCGGCCATGCCGAGCATCAGCGCTCCGTCCGACCCCGGGCGCACCCTCAGCCAGAGATCGGCCTTTTTCGCCAATCCGGCCCGGCGCGGATCGACGACAATCAGCTTGGCGCCACGCCTGATCGCCTCGGTCGTCTCGCGGGCCTGCGCCGGCCAGGAGGCGGCGGGGTTGAAGCCCCAGTGGATGATGCACCCCGTCCCGGCGTAGTCCGGCATGCCGTTATCGGCTCCGACGCTGAGCGTGGGGGTGAAATCCTTGTGCCAGTTGCACACATGGGTGGTCCACACCGTGTTGGGGCTGCCAAAGGCGTGGATCAGGCGGAACACCCAGGGCATGGCGTCGCCCGCGGCGGTGCCGCTGGGCGTGGTGACGGAGAACGCGACAGACTCCGCCCCGCTCCCGGACGCCAGCCGCTCGAGGTTCCGGGCGACGGCATCGAGCGCCTCATCCCAGGAGATGCGCCGCCAGAGCGGATCCGCAGCGCCTTTCGCGGCCGTGCGCTTAAGTGGATAGAGCAGCCGATCCGGGCCGCCTACCTGCTCCGGGGCGGACATGCCCTTGATGCAGAAACTCGTTCCCGTAGGGTGGCCGGGATCACCCTCGAGCTTCAAGAGACGCCCATCCGAAACGGTTGCGATGCAGCCGCAGTGAGAGATGCACAGGGGGCAATAGGCGCGAATTCGCTGTTGCGGCACGGCACGGGCACTCCACGGTCCATGTATCGGCCATTGGGGCACAGCAGGCCGCAAACATCGACTCCTCTCCGGAGGTACCCCGTAGGGAACGGTGGCGCGCGGCCTGTCGGGCCCGCTCGCCGTGATTCGGTCGTGCGGCTGCTTGCGCGCTGGCCGGCCCGCGGAAACCGGCGCACGGCGACCGGACACTTTGACTCGCCCCTGCCGTCGCTGGGTCATTCTGACCCATGCCACCCCTCCCGTCTGCGCCGGAATTCCTTCCCGGGCTTCGCTATGGCCGCCTTCCCTTCCCGGCCCGCGGGTGGCATGACAATTGCCGGGTCTGCTGGAGCGAACCCGGAGGTACCCATGTCGGATCCCCTTGTCGACAGCGTCGACGCCTTCGACGAACAGGACGCCCTTCCCGTGGCGGCGGTGCTGGTGCGCCGCCCCTCCCGCAGCCGCTGGCTCAGCCACAGCTGGACGGTGACCGGGGTGGTGGCGGGCGAGGTGGCCGCCACCCTGGGGGGGGAGCGCCTGTGCGTCCACACCGCGCCGGAGGAGACCCGCTACCTGTGCGGCGGACTGAGCCTCGAGCTGCACGAGGATGACGGCGAGAGTTACCACCACAATCTCACCACCGATGCCCCCGCCGTTTTCGTCATTTCCCGGACGGACGGCAGCGGCGAGCCGCGGCCGTTCCTCGCGACGGTCAGCTACGCCGAGGCCTCGGCCTACCTGGAAGGCGACGCCGAGGTGCAGCCGGTGCCCATGCCTCCCGAGATCTACCGCTGGGTGGAGGCCTACGTGGTGCACAACTACGTGCCGCGGGAGCGCAAGAAGCGCAAGCGCCGGGACTGGTTCCGGGAGGATGCCCGTGAAGGATGAGCCCGGGACGGTGACCGTCCCGCCCGCCGAGGGGGATTTCATCAGCCGCTGGTCGCGGCGCAAGCTCGCCGCCACCCGGCCGGCACCGGAGCCGGTGGCGCCGGGGGCTCCCAGCGAGGCCCCGGTTGAGGCGGGGGCGGCGGCCGCCGCGGCCGGGCTGCCGCCGCTGGACTCCCTGGATGCCGACAGCGACTACCAGGGCTTTCTGTCACCCGAGGTGGACGAGGCGCTGCGCCGGGTGGCGCTGCGCCGGCTGTTCCACCTGCCGGCCTTCAACGTCACCGACGGGCTCGACGACTACGCCGAGGATTTCACCCGGTTCGCGCCCCTCGGCGACACCGTGACCCACGAGATGCGCCGGATGCTGGAGCGTGAAGCGCAGCGCGCGGCCGCCGCGGAGCAGGCCGGCGTCGCGGATGCGGCGCCGCCCGTCCCCGCCGCGGGCGAAGCGCAAGCGCCCCGGGATCCGGAGAGCGACATGGGCGACAACGACATCGACCACGAAGAGGATGGGCCCCCGGATGCCGTCTGACACTCCCCTGTACCCGCTGCTCGCCCGCACCGGCCCCGAGGGGCAGGCCCGTGACGCCGCCCTGGCGGCCGCCGCCGCGCGCCTGGAGCGTGCCGAGCCCACCGCCCTGGTGGGCTATGCCTCCCGCGGCGCCGTGCTCATCATCGGCCCGGAAGCCGAGGCCCTGGACGCCGCCGGGCGGCTCGCCGGCCTGCCCCGGCGGGTGGTCCTGGCGACCGTGCCCGCCGCCGAGGGCGGCGGCGTCCCGGAAGCGGTCATCTGCCTGCATGGCCGGCTGGCCGGGCTGGCCGGCCACCTGGGCGGGTTCTCCGCCACGGCCGAGACCACCGCCGGGGTGCAGGACCTGACCGCGGTGCTGGACGACGGCCGCGATGCCTTCGACCTGGTCCTGGACCTGCAGCCGGAGCCGGCGCTGGCGGGCCGGGTGGCGCCGCCCGGCTACTACGCGCCCGCCACCGGCGCCACCACCCTGGAGGCGGCCCTGGATGAGCTGCCCGGGCTGGTGGGGGAGTTCGAGAAGCCCACCTATTTCCACTACGATCCGGACCTCTGCGCCCATGGCCGGCGCGGCATCACCGCCTGCACCCGCTGCATCGACGCCTGTCCCACCCGGGCCATCACCTCCCTGGGGGACCAGGTGGCGGTGGACCCCCATCTCTGCCAGGGCTTCGGCACCTGCGCCAGCGCCTGCCCCAGCGGCGCCATCCGCTACTCGCAGCCCTCGCTGCAGGATTCCCTCGAGGCCCTGCGCGCCCTGCTGTGGGCCTACCGCGAGGCGGGCGGCGCAACCCCGCGCCTGCTGATCCACGACCGTGGCGAGGGCCTGGAGTGGCTGACCGCCGGGGCGGCCGGGCTCCCCGAGTCCGTGGTGCCGTTCGCGGTGGAGGAGGCGGGCAGCCTGGGCCTCGAGGCCTGGCTGGGCGCCCTGGCCTATGGCGCGGCCGAGGTGATGGTTCTGTTCACTCCCGCGAGCGCTCCCCTGGTGCGGGCCGAGATGGAGCGGCAGGCGGGGGTGGCCGGGGCGCTGCTGGAGGGCATGGGGCACGGCGCCGACCGGGTGCGGATCATCGCTCCCGCCACGGCGGCGGGCCTGGTGGCGGCGCTGGGGGAGGAGGCCGCCATGGCGCCGGTCTCCGCGGCCGCCTACCGCGGCACCAACAGCAAGCGTGAAATGGCCTTCTGGGCCCTGGACCATCTCCACGGGAACGCGCCGGAGCCGCGGCCGCTGACCAGCCTGCCGGCCGGCGCCCCGTTCGGCACCGCCCAGGTGGACGCCCAGAGCTGCACCCTGTGCCTGTCCTGCGTCGGCGTCTGCCCCGGGCGCGCGCTCCAGGACGGCTATGACCGCCCCCAGCTCAATTTCATCGAGGCCAACTGCCTGCAGTGCGGCATGTGCACCCGGGTCTGCCCCGAGGACGCCATCTGGATCTCGCCCCGCCTGCTGTTCGACGCCGAGGCCCGGTCACGGCCGCGGGTGCTGCACGAGGAGGAACCCTTCCACTGCGTCGGCTGCGGCAAGCCCTTCGCCACCCGCAAGGTGGTGGAGCGCATGGCCGAGAGGCTGCGCGGACACTGGATGTACCAGGACAGCCGCGCCCTGGCCCGCCTGCAGATGTGCGAGGACTGCCGGGTGCGCAGCCTGTTCGACGAGCAGGGGGGCCAGTTCATCACCCCCGGCAGTCCGTCGGCCTGAAGCATGGGGTAGCCCTGCCCTTGATCCACAAATCAGCCATCAGCGAGTCGCTGGCCGGTCAGGCGCAAGGCGCATCCTCGTCGGGGCAGTGGTTCTGCCTCAAGTGGATGCAACGCCGCGGATGGCCGTCCAGCGGCTCGCCCGAAGGGAGCCCCCCGGAAACGCCAGTCCTGCGTTGCGGCGCTTGGAAAGGGAACCACCCTTCCCGGCGCACCGCGTCTTGTCCTGACGCTTCCGGGGGGCTCTGTTGACTGATTTGTGGGTCAAGGGCAGGGCCGGCCGGAGTTCCCGCGGGGAAAGTCCGGCCGCCGCCCAAAATGGCGCAGGACGGGACATTTTGTCCGCCGCCGCCGCCGCTCCCGCGGTGGGCGCGGGGTTGGCATCCCCCTCGGTTCCGCTTTCAGTGCCTCGATTCCTGGCGCGCAAGTTGCTGTAGGAGAAGCGTGATGGAAACCGCTACCAAGATATCCCCGTCCCACCCGGAGCCCGGCGTTCCCACCGAGGAGGACGCCCTGCGCGCCGGGGTCTATGCGTTGCTGGGCCGGCTGCTCACGGCGCCACCCGACGCGGATCTGCTGCGGCGGCTGTGCGGGCTGCCCGCGGAAACGGGCGCCGGGGACGAGCTCGCCGCCGCCTGGGGCGCCCTGGGGCTGGCGGCCGGGCGCACCAGCCCGGCAGAGGCCGCGGAGGAGTACCAGGACCTCTTCATCGGCCTGGGCCGCGGCGAGCTGGTGCCCTACGGCTCCTGGTACCTCACCGGTTTCCTGATGGAGAAGCCCCTGGCGCAGCTGCGCCGCGACCTGGCCCGCCTCGGCTTCAACCGCCGGGACGGGGTCAGCGAGCCCGAGGACCACGCCGGCGCCCTGTGCGAGGTGATGTCCATGCTGATCGGGGACGGCGGGCCGGACTCCGCGACGCTGCAGCAGGCGTTCTTCGAGGCGCACATGGGCGGCTGGATGGGGCGCTTCTTCAATGAGTTGCAGGGGGCGAAGACAGGCCGTTTCTACCGTGCGGTGGGCCAGCTGGGCGAGGCTTTCATCGAGGTGGAGCGGCAGTGCTACGCCATGCCCGTGTGAGCTTGACCGACCGTTCGAGCGAGGTGTGCAGCGATGAGCGACAAGACTGAAGGCAGGACCCCGGTGCAGGGGCGGCGCGCGTTCCTCAAGGGGGCCCTGGCGGCCGGGACCGCCACCACCGTGGCGGCGGTGGTGGTCGGCGGCGGGGCGCCGGTGCGGGAAGCCGAGGCGGCCGCGGCGCCGGGCGCCGGCACCGGATCGAAGGGCTACCGGGAAAGCGAACACGTGCAGGACTACTACCGCACGGCGCGCCTGTGACGCCCGCCTGCACTGACTGAAGCGGACTGCCGCGAGGAGTTTGGCCATGAAGCTCATGAAAAAGACCGCGGGTGCGGCCGCCACGGCCGCCACGGCTGGAGGCGCCATCGACCGGCGCACCTTCCTGCGCCGTTCCGGCATGGGTATCGGCGGCGCCGCGCTGGCCGGCTTCCTGCCCGGCGGCACCATGATGCGCAGGGCCGCGGCCGCCGAGCCGGGCGCCATGGCCGCCGCCGGCGTGGAGACGACCCGGACCATCTGCACCCACTGCTCGGTGGGGTGCGGCATCCTGGCGGAGGTGGACAACGGCGTCTGGACCCGCCAGCAGCCCGCCTTCGACCACCCCTTCAATGCGGGGGCCCACTGCGCCAAGGGCGCCTCCGTGCGCGAGCACGGCCACGGCGAGCGGCGGCTGAAGTACCCGATGAAGCTGGAAGGGGGGAAGTGGAAGCGCATCTCCTGGGAGGACGCCCTCAACGAGGTGGGCGACCAGATGCTCAGGATCCGCGAGCAGTCGGGCCCCGATTCGGTCTACTGGCTGGGCTCGGCCAAGCACAACAACGAGCAGGCCTACCTGTTCCGCAAGTTCGCGGCCCTGTGGGGCACCAACAACGTGGATCACCAGGCGCGCATCTGTCATTCCACCACCGTGGCCGGCGTGGCGAACACGTGGGGCTACGGCGCCATGACCAACTCCTACAACGACATCCACAACTCCAAGGCCATCCTCATCATCGGCGGCAATCCCACCGAGGCCCACCCGGTGAGCATGCTGCATGTCTTCCACGGCAAGGAGCGCAACAACGCGCCGCTCATCGTCATCGATCCGCGCTTCACGCGCACGGCGGCCCACGCCGATCTCTTCGTGCGCATCCGGCCCGGCACCGACGTGCCCCTGGTGTGGGGCATGCTCTGGCACATCTTCCAGAACGGCTGGGAGGACGACGCCTTCATCAAGCAGCGGGTCTACGGCATGGACGAAATCCGCAAGGAGGTGGCCAAGTGGGCGCCGGCGGAGGTGGAGCGGGTCACGGGCGCCCCCGAGGAGATGGTCTACCGCGCGGCGAAGATCATGGCCGACAACCGTCCCGGCACCTTCATCTGGTGCATGGGCGGCACCCAGCACACCATCGGCAACAACAACACCCGCGCCTACTGCGTGTTCCAGCTGGCGCTGGGCAACATGGGCGTGTCGGGCGGCGGCACCAACATCTTCCGCGGCCACGACAACGTGCAGGGCGCCACCGACCTGGGCGTGCTCTCCCACACCCTGCCGGGCTACTACGGCCTGGCGGAGGGCTCCTGGAAGCACTGGGCCCGGGTCTGGGACGTGGACCACGAGTGGCTGGCCGGCCGCTTCGATCAGGGCAGCTACGAGAGCCAGGGCGACAAGCAGCTCAAGCCCATGAACACCAACGGCATTCCCGTTTCGCGCTGGATCGACGGGGTGCTGGAGGACAAGGCCAACATCGCCCAGAAGGACAACGTGCGCGCCATGGTGTTCTGGGGCCATGCCCCCAACAGCCAGACCCGCGGCGAGGAGATGAAGCGGGCCATGGAGAAGCTGGACCTGCTGGTGGTGGTGGACCCCTACCCGACGGTCACCGCGGTCATGCACGATCGCACCGACGGCGTCTACCTGCTGCCCGCCTGCACCCAGTTCGAGACCTACGGCTCGGTCACCGCCTCCAACCGCTCGCTGCAGTGGCGCGACCGGGTGATTCCGCCGCTGTTCGAGTCGCTGCCCGATCACACCATCATGTACCGGATGGCGAACAAGCTCGGGTTCGCCGAGCAGCTGTTCAAGCACATCCAGGTGAACAACGACGAGCCGCTCATCGAGGACATCACCCGCGAGTTCAACAAGGGGATGTGGACCATCGGCTACACCGGCCAGAGCCCGGAGCGGATGAAGAAGCAGCAGCAGAACTGGGGCACCTTCGACTTCACCACGCTGAAGGCCGAGGGCGGGCCCTGCGACGGGGAGCACTACGGCCTGCCGTGGCCCTGCTGGGGCACCGCCGAGATGGGCCATCCCGGCACCCCCAACCTCTACGACACCAGCAAGCCGGTGGCTGAGGGCGGACTCACCTTCCGCGCCCGCTTCGGCGTGGAGCGCGACGGCGTCAGCCTGCTGGCCGACGGCTCCTGGAGCGAGGGATCGGAGATCCGGGACGGCTATCCCGAGTTCACCGCCGATCTGCTGCAGAAGCTCGGCTGGTGTGACGATCTCAGCGCCGAGGAGAAGGCGGCGGCCGAGGGCAAGAACTGGAAGACCGATCTCTCCGGCGGCATCCAGCGGGTGGCCATCAAGCACGGCTGCGCCCCCTTCGGCAACGCCAAGGCCCGCTGCGTGGTGTGGAACTTCCCCGACCCGGTGCCCATCCACCGCGAGCCCCTCTACACGCCGCGCCGCGACCTGGTGGAGCAGTACCCCACCTACGAGGACCGCAAGCTCTTCTACCGGCTGCCCACCCGCTACCAGTCCGTCCAGGCCAAGGACTACTCCAGGGACTACCCGCTCATCATGACCAGCGGACGCCTGGTGGAGTACGAGGGCGGCGGCGACGAGACCCGCTCCAACCCGTGGCTGGCGGAGCTGCAGCAGGAGATGTTCGTGGAGATCAACCCCAAGGACGCCAACGACGCCGGCGTGCGCGACGGCCAGGACATCTGGGTCGAGGGCGCCGAGGGCGCGAAGGTGAAGGTCAAGGCGCTGGTGACCCGGCGGGTGGCGGCGGGCGTGGTCTTCATGCCCTTCCACTTCGGCGGCCACTTCGAGGGCAAGGACCTGCGCGACAAGTACCCGGAGGGCGCCGATCCCTATGTCCTCGGCGAGGCGTGCAACACCGCCTTCACCTACGGCTACGACTCGGTGACCCAGATGCAGGAGACCAAGGTGTCCCTGTGCCGCGTCTACAAGGCCTGAGCGCGAGACTCGAGGAGAACTGGCAATGGCACGTATGAAATTCCTGTGTGACGCCGAGCGCTGCATCGAGTGCAACGGTTGTGTCACCGCCTGCAAGAACGAGCACGAGGTGCCCTGGGGGGTCAACCGGCGCCGCGTGGTGACCATCAACGACGGCGAGCCCGGCGAGCGCTCCATGTCGGTGGCCTGCATGCACTGCTCCGACGCGCCCTGCGCCGCGGTCTGCCCGGTGGACTGCTTCTACACCACCGAGGACGGCGTGGTGCTGCACGACAAGGATATCTGCATCGGCTGCGGCTACTGCTTCTACGCCTGTCCGTTCGGCGCGCCCCAGTTCCCGACCGCCGGGGCCTACGGCTCCCGCGGCGCGATGGACAAGTGCACCTTCTGCGGCGGCGGCCCGGAGCCCGACGGCTCGGCCGAGGAGTTCAAGAAGTACGGCCGCAACCGCCTGTCCGAGGGACGGCTGCCCCTGTGCGCGGAGATGTGCTCCACCAAGGCCCTGCTGGCCGGCGACGGCGACAAGGTCTCCGACATCTTCCGCGAGCGGGTCACCTACCGCGGCATCGGGACGCTGGCCTGGGGCTGGGGCGTCGCCTACGGGAAGGGCGGCGTGCGCCAGTCTTCCGGCCTCGGCGGCAAGGCTTCCAGCACCAAGGAGTGAGCGGGCAGGGGAGCCGGCGCGGGCGCGCCCGCGCCGGCCCGATCGCTGAGAAGGAGAGCCCATGGGCAAGAAGAGTCCCGAGGCTGCCGGGCGCCGGCGCCGGATGATGTACCGCGCCCTGGCGCTGATGCTGGCGGCGGTGCTGCTGCTGCCGCTGGTGCCCTATGCGGTGGCCTACGTCGGCGGCATCACCAACCCCAATCCCGGCGCCGACCTGTGGCGCCAGGTGCGGCAGCGGGAGACCCCGCCCGAGGTGCGCACCCAGGTGCGGGGGGTGGACACCGGCGTGCTGATCAACGCCCGCGGGGAGTCCTGGCGGCAGTTCCGCATGGAGCAGCTCATTCCCTGGAGCGGCTGGTTCCTGGGCGGCATGCTGGTGGCCATCGCGCTGTTCTACCTGCTGCGCGGGCGCATCCGCATCGACAAGGGCCGCAGCGGCATCCTGGTCCAGCGCTTCACGGTGAACCAGCGCCTGGCCCACTGGTTCATGGCGGTGGTGTTCACCATCCTCGGCCTCACCGGGCTGGTGCTGCTCTACGGCCGCTTCGTCCTCATTCCCCTGCTGGGCCCGGAGGGCTTCTCGGTCACCGCCGCGGCCTGCAAGGAGATCCACAACCTGTTCGGTCCCATCTTCCCGCTGGCGGTGCTGCTGATCCTGTTCTATTTCGTGCGCGGCAACGGTTTCCGCGGGGTGGACTTCAAGTGGCTGGCCAAGGGCGGCGGCCTGCTCGGCGGACACGCCAGCGCCGGCCATTTCAACATGGGGCAGAAGCTGTGGTTCTGGGGCACGCTGCTGTTCGGGCTGTCGCTGGTGGTCTCCGGCCTGATTCTCGACTTCCCGGTCTTCGGCCAGGGCCGGCCCGTCATGGAGTGGGCCCACTTCTCCCACGGCATCGCCGCGGTGCTGTTCATCGGCGGCGCCTTCGCCCACTCCTACATCGGCACCCTCGGCATGGAGGGCGCCCTGGAGGCGATGACCCACGGCACCGTGGACGCCAACTGGGCGAAGGAGCACCACGATCTCTGGTATGCGCAGATGGAGGCCGAGGGCAAGGTGGGCGCGGTGCCCGGGCAGGAAGCGCCGGCATCCTCCGGCAGCCCGGAGACGGCGGGCGGTTGAGGTTCCCTGGAGAGAGCGATCATGTTTCTGGATTTCGTCGAAGGGCCCCTCTGGTACGCGGCGGCGGCGGTGTTCCTGGTGGGGGTGGCCTGGCGCCTGGCGGCCATCGCCCGCGCCGGACTGAAGGAAGACCTCTCGGTCCCGCGCACCGCGGGCGCCCCGGGTGCCGTGGCGACCGTGTTCCGCCGCTTTCTGCCGCACCGGGAGTTCATGCGTCCCGCCGCGTTCCAGATGGTCGCCGGCTACGCCTTCCACATCGGCCTGTTCGTGCTGGTCCTGTTCGCCGCCCCGCACGTGGAGTTCATCGAGCAGCGCATACTGGGCTTCGGCTGGACTCCGGCGCCCCACTGGGTGTTCCTGCTGGCGGCGAACTTCGCCTTCGCCGGACTGCTGCTGCTGTGGCTGCGGCGGATGCTCGACCCGGTGCTGCGGCGCATCTCGACCCTGGACGATCACATCGGCACCGGGCTGACCTTCGTGGTGATGTTCACCGGCTGCATGGCGCTGTTCGAATCCCACGATTTCCTGCGCGCCCTGCACATGCTGTTCGTGGATCTCCTGCTCATCTACTTCCCCTTCAGCCGCCTGATGCACGCCTTCACCTTCATCCTCAGCCGCGGCTTCACCGGCGCCACCATGGCGCGCAAGGGGGTGAGCGCATGAATCCCGAGGGAGCCCCGTCATGAGTGAACGCTTCGAGCAGGGCGTGGCGGCGCTGCGGCGCCTGATGGACGCCCGCATCGTCTCCTACTTCTCCAGCTGCGTGCACTGCGGCCTGTGCGCCGAGGCGTGCCTGTTCTACACCGAGACCGGGGACCCGAAATACACCCCCATCTACAAGCTCGAGCCCATGCGCAAGATGTGGCGCCAGGAGAACACCTTCTGGGGGAAGCTGGGGGTGAAGCTCGGCCTCACCGAGCCCCTCGCCGAGCAGGACCTGGCCGACTGGGAGACCCTGGTCTACGACAGCTGCACCCTGTGCGGGCGCTGCTCCATGGTCTGTCCGGTGGGCAACGACATCGCCTACATGATCCGCAAGGAGCGCGAGGGCATGGTGGCGGCCGGCTACGCGCCGGACGGGATGAAGGAGGCCACCCGCCGGGCGCTGGAGATCGGCAGCCCCATGGGCGTCACCCTCAAGACCCTGCGGGCCACCCTCAAGGGGGTGGAGCGCAACACCGGCCTCGCCATCCCGGTGGACGCGCAGGGGGCGGAGTACATGACCCTGTTCTCCTCCATGGAGGTGGTGAACTTTCCCGAGTACATCGAGAGCATCGCCCGCATCTTCGCCGCCGCCGGGGTCTCCTGGACCATCAGCAGCGAGGCGTTCGAGGCCACCAACAGCGGCATCCAGATCGGCGACTCGAAGGCCGCCGGCGAGCTGGTGGGTCGGGTGGTGTCCGCCGCCGAGAAGCTGGGCGTGCAGTACGTCATCAGCCCCGAGTGCGGCCACGCCTTCACCGCCATCCGCTGGGAGGGCGCCAACCTCATCGGCCGCCCGCTGCCGTTCAAGGTGATCCACATCCTCGAGCTGCTCGAACAGCTCAGGGAGGAGGGGCGGCTGAAGCTGGAGGGGCATACCGACATCCGCCTCACCTTCCACGACCCGTGCCAGATCGTGCGCCGCGGCGGGGTGGTGGAGCAGCCGCGGCAGCTGCTCCGGGAGGTGGCTACAGAGTTCGTGGAGATGCGCGATCACGGCGTCATGAACTGGTGCTGCGGGGGCGGGGGCGGCGTCTCCGCCAACGAGCGGGCCGAGCCCCTGCGGCTGCAGGCGTTCCAGCGCAAGAAGAAGCAGCTCGACGAGCTGGGGGTGGAGACCATGGTCACCGCCTGCGCCAACTGCCGCATCATCCTCGAGGAGGGCATCGAGCACTACGGCATGGACGTGCAGGTCACCGGCCTCACCGAGCTCCTGGCGGAGCACCTGGCCGGGCCCGCCGAATCCTGAATGCCGGTCCGGCGCCGATCCGGAAACCCCTTCCTTGCCAAGCCTTCCCGCCGGGGCTGTCCAGGTGACAGCCCCGGCGCTCTTGCCTACCCTTTATCCAACCGGGCTTTCCCGGCCCTGGAACCGCATTGCCTGGGTACTCTGCGCGATTTTCGTTCCGAGTTCTGATCTATGTCATGAACGGAGGATAATATTCGCGTTAGCTTATATATCGGTGGGCCGGAACGCCCCCCGGAGCAGCGCCGATAACCACAACGAGCGATTGTCCGCGGACCGGACATTACGCCCGGGGCAGCTGGGAGGCTGTATGGAAGACACCCTGAAGCGGCTCCTCGACGCCGAGGTGCATGCCGAGAAGCTGGTGCAGGAGGCGGATGCCGAGCGCGAGCGCCTGATACGCCAGGCGCTGGCCGACGCCCGGGCCGCGGAGGAGCAGTTCGACGCCCGTATCCCGGAGCTCCACGCCGCCTTCGTCAGCAAGGCCGAGGGACGCGCGGAGCAGACTGTGAGCGAGCTGAAGCGCCGCTACGCCGAGCGCAGCCGCTATCTGCGCAGCCTGGCCGAGGAGCGCGAGGCGGTGGCCGTGGAGGCGGTTCTCGATCTGATCATCCACCCCGAGCGGGACTGAGCCATGGGTGCGGTCGCCCGCTACGCCTACCTCAACGCGAGGGTCTCGGTGATGGCCGCCCGGCTGCTGCCCGAGGCCCAGATCGAGGCGCTCATCGATCAGCCCCTGCGCGAGGGGGCCGGCGTGCTCGCCGAGTCGGGGGTCGGCCTGGGGCTGGACGAGAGCGAAATCGAGCCGACGGTGCTCGAACAGGCCTGGCTGCTCTCCCTGCTCGAGGATCTGAAGGTGCTCGGCCGCTGCCTCAGCGGCAATGCCCGCGAGCTGCTCATCTACTGGATCCGGCGCTTCGAGCTCGGCAACCTGAAAGCCATCATCCGCGGCAAGATGGCCGGCAGCCCCGCCGCGGCCATCCGCGAGGAGCTGCTCGACCTCGGCTCCTTCACCACGCTCAGGCTGGAGCAGCTGCTGGCCACCGAGGACGTGGCCGAGCTGCTGCGCCTGCTGGAGGACACCCCCTACGGCGACATCGCCCGCCAGGCCCGCGCCGTGTTCGAGGAGCGGCACGACTCCTTCATGCTCGACGCGGCCCTGGACCGGCGCTACTACGCCGGCCTGGCCAAGCGGGTGAAGGCCTTCCGCGGCGAGGATCGCCAGCATCTCGATCGCCTGCTGGGCGCCGTCATCGACCATGTCAACCTGGTCTGGCTGCTGCGCTACCGGCTCGCCTACAGCCTGCCGCCGGCGGAGACCTACTACCTGCTGGTGCAGGGCGGCTACCGCATTTCCGGCAGCGACTGGCAGGAGCTGGCGCGGATGGGAAGCCTGCTCGAGGTGCTGGAGGCGCTGCCGCCCGGCCTGCACGAACTGCTGGACGGGGCGGATAGCGTCAGCGAGGTGCAGCTGCGACTGGAGCAGGAGAGCCACCGGATCGCCGAGAGCATCCTGACCCGCACGGCCTTCAACCTGGCCCGTGCGCTGGCCTACCTGGTGCTGCGGGAGAAGGAGATGCACCAGGTGCTGGCGGTGCTCAAGGGCCGCCGGCTCGGGTTGAGTCCGTCGCTGATCCGGTTCGCCGCCGGGTTCGCGGCCCTGGGCGCCGTTTAGGGAGACTGCCCATGTTCCGGCCATTGCCCATGCAGCGGGTCACGCTCCAGGTGCTGCGCGAGGATGCGCCCCACGCCGCCCTGGTGCTGGCGGAAAACGGCCTGTTCGATCCCGAGCCCAGCCACAAGCTCGAGGAGCAGCTGCCCGAGGCGCCGAGCGAGCACTACCGCGAGCTCTACCGCAGCGCCCGTGCGCGGCTCGACAAGATTCTCGCCTGCTGCGGCCTGCTGCGGGAGGAGCCCCTCACCCGGACCCGGGTGGTGGAGGAGCGGGAGCTGGAGCAGGTCAACGAACGGCTGGGCGAGCTGTGGCGGGAGCTGTCGGAAAAGGAGGAGCGGCTGCACCGCCTCCAGGAGGAGCGCAAGAGCGCCGAGCAGCTGCTCGGGACCCTGGACAAGTTCTCCAACCTGGACCTGGATCTGGGGCTGCTGCAGGGGCAGAAGCGGTTCCTCGACATCCACATCGGCACCCTGCCGTCGGCCAACCTGCAGCGCCTGAGCGAGGCGGCCGGGCTGGCGGGCTACTTCATGAAGCCGTTCCTCGAGAATGAGGAGACCGCCTACGTGGTGGTGGCGGGCCCCATGGGCCAGCAGCAGGAGGAGCTCAACCGCCTGCTCGAGGCGGCCGGATTCCACCCCCTGACCATCCCGGGGGAGTTCCGCGATCATCCAGAGAAGGTCCGCTCCGGCCTCGAGCAGCGCATCCGGCGCAACGAGGAGGAGTTCGCGGCGCTGGATCGCGAAATCCAGGTCCGGGCGGTGCGCTACCGCGACGAGCTCACCTAC
>JAQVKR010000231.1 GCA_028694565.1 Gammaproteobacteria bacterium
GCCTGGCTGGCCGCCGGCCGCGGCCACGTCCATCTCCACGGCGGCCAGAAGCTGTGGGACTACGCCGCCGGCGGGCTGATCCTCAGCGAGGCCGGGGGCCGTTGCGCCACCCTCGCCGGCGAACCCATGTTCCGGCCCACGCTCGAGCCCCGCTCCGTGGTTTCCGCCTGCTCTCCCGCCCTGTTCGCCGACTGGCGGGCGTGGCTGGCGGAGAGCCCGGATGAGATTAAGGGATAAGGACTGCAGGTGCGGATTCATCCGCACGGCAGCGCCGAATTCGTCGCCCTGCACGGCCGGATGCATCCGGCCCTACTTGCACTCACGCACTCAACCAACATGACCGATGAATTGACCTGCTGGGTATACCGCTCCTGCCGCAGGGACGAAATGTATCTCTACCTCGCCGGCAAGGATGTCTTCGACCCGGTTCCTGCGGCCCTGCTCAAGGCCATGGGGAGGCTCGAGCTGGTGCTGGAACTGACGCTCACGCCGGAACGGCGGCTGGCCCGGGAGGACGTGAACCTGGTGCTGGCCAATCTCCGCGGCCAGGGCTTTCACCTGCAGATGCCGCCGCGGCTGACGCCGGATCTCTACCGGGGCGAGTGATGGCAGGGTCAAGTAATTGACTTTTTTAGGCTGGATCTGATTGATAAGTGTATGCTAATATTCGCGCAATCTAATCGCATCATGAACAAAAACAGATACTTCCGAATATGGGCATCGCACGACGGATTGCACGACTTCTGACCGCCGCGGTTCTGCTGCCGCTGCTGCTGGCCGATTGCAGCCACGCACAGCCGATGCTGGACCGCGTGACGGCACGTGGCGAGCTGCGGGTCATCACCCTGGAGAATGCGCCCGTCGCCTTCCAGACCAGCGACGACGGCCCCTCCGGCATGGACCTGGACCTGGTGCGCGGCTTCGCCGAGGCGCTGGGCGTCCAGGTGCGCTTCATCACCCCCGCCAGCTACGAGGAGATTCCGCCCCTGCTGCGCCGGGGAGACGCCGACCTGGTGGCCGGCCTCATCGAAACGCCCAACCGCAAGGAGCAGCTGCGCTTCGGTCCGGTCTACCAGGAGCTCTCCTCGCAGGTCGTCTACCGCAACGGCACCGCGGAACCCACCCCGGAACTCGAAGGCCTCAGGGACGGCGCCCGCATCGGCGTGCTCAGCGGCAGCAGCCACGAGGAGCTCCTGGAGAGCCTGAAGCAGGTCAACCCGCGGATCAGCTGGATCGCCTACCCGGGAACCGATCACCTGGCCCTGCTGGAGCAGGTGGGCAGCGGCAACCTCGACTATGCCGTCATCGACTCACGGCTGCTGGCCCAGGCCCTGCGCTTCTATCCCGAGCTGCGCGCGGGTCCGGTCCTGGACGAGCCGAGAAACAAGGCCTGGGCCTTCGCGCCGGGCGAGGAGAGCAGCCTCCTGGAAGCGGCCGACGCCTACTTCGGCGGCGTGCGGGACAACGGCCGGCTGGCCCAGCTCGAGGATCGCTACTACGGTCACCTGGAGCAGCTCGATCCGTTCGAGACCCAGGTCTTCGTCAACCGCCTGGAGGAGCGTCTCGACGCCTATCGCGGCCTGTTCGAACAGGCCGCCGAGGAGACCGGGGTCGACTGGCGCCTGCTGGCGGCCATGGGCTACCAGGAATCCCACTGGAATCCGGATGCCGTTTCCCCGACCGGCGTGCGCGGCATCATGATGCTGACCCAGGGCACGGCAAAGCAGCTGGGCATCGATGATCGCACCGATCCGGAGAGCAGCATCCGCGGCGGCGCGCTCTATATCCGCATGGTGCGCGAGAAGATTCCCGAGCGCATACCGGAGCCCGACCGGACCTGGATGGCGCTGGCGGCCTACAACATCGGCTACGGCCACCTCGAGGACGCCCGCCGCCTGACCCAGAAACGGGGCGGAAACCCCGACCGCTGGATAGACGTCAAGCGCAACCTGCCGCTGCTGTCCAAGGAGGACTGGTACAAGCAGACCCGCTACGGCTACGCCCGCGGGCAGGAACCGGTGCGGTACGTGGAGAACATCCGCGGCTACTACGACCTGCTGGTGTGGAGAGAGCTGCGCCCGGCGCCGGAGGAGACCGGCAGGGACAGCTGGCTGGTGGCACTGCTGGGGTCCTGAGCCCAGCAGCCTGCCGGACTTGGGACCGATCCACTGCGCCGGTGGGACAGCGGTCCTTTTTTCCGATCCTTTTTCGCCAAATGGCTGCGGCCATTCGCCTCAAACGATCGAAAAACCGTTCTCGCTCTCCCACCTTGCCCGCCACGATCACCTAAGTCCGACAGGCTGCCAGCCGGAACCGCGTCTCAGCGGTTTCCGGCATGACCCGCCCGCAGACCCGCCCACCCGTGCGCCACCAGGGTCGAGACGATCACCAGGCCACCGGCGAGGGTGATCGACGCGGGCCGCTCTCCGATCCCCAGCCAGACCCAGAGCGGCCCCAGCAGCGTTTCCACCAGGATCATCAGGCCCACCTCCGGCGCCGGCAGGTAGTCGGTGCCCCGGGTGATCAGAACCAGGGCCAGCGGCATCTGCACCAGCCCCATCAGCGCCAGCACGGCATAGCTCTCCGTCCCCAGCCCCAGGGGCGCCGCGAACGGCAGCGACAGAACGGCCATCACCAGCCCGCCCGCCCCCACCAGGGGAATGCGCGGCAGCCCCGGATGACGCCGCAACAGGACCAGGAGGGCGCCGAAGTTGAGCGCCGCCGCCAGGGCGGCCAGATCGCCCCCGAGCCCTCCCGCATGCAGTGAGCCGGCAAACACCGCGACGGTGCCGATCATGCAGATCACGATGGCGCCCCAGGTCCGCGCCGCCACCGGCTCACCCAGGAACAGGCGGGTGAGCAGCGCCGCGAACAGGGGCGCGGTGGAGAGGATCACCACCGTATTGGCCACCGTGGTATGCATGATGGCCAGCACGAACAGGCAGCCATTGACGCCCAGGAGCGCCGCCGCGGCCAGCACCGGGCCCCGCGGCATCCGCCCGGCGCCCCGGCGCCGCCCACCGAGCAAAGCCCAGATCAGCCCCAGGGACAGCGCCATCAGCGCCCCGCGCCAGAACGCCACCTCCCAGGCGCCGGCCGCGGCCAGGCGGATGAGCAGGGCGTCGAAGCTGATGACCAGCACCCCCGCCCCGACCACCAGCAGCCCACGCCGGCGCCGGGCATGTTCGCCCACCGCAGCCTCCATGTCCCGTCACCGGCCGGGCCGGCCCGCGCGATGGCGCTCGCGGGCCCGCGCGGGCTTCATTCCCCCGCTCGCCGCTCCCCCCTGACCAGGCCGGCCACGAAGAGCAGCAGCATCGCCCCCACCACCGCGCTGGCCAGCGAGCCGAGCAGCCCATGGGAGTGGATGCCGATCATGCTGAAGACGAAACCGCCGATATAGGCTCCCACCACGCCCACCAGCAGATTGACCACGGGCCCCATGCCGCCGCCGCGCAGCAGCTTGCCCGCCAGCCATCCCGCCACCAGGCCGACGAGCAGAAATCCGATCAGTCCCATATGAGCCATCCCCCTTGTCCGGTGCCCGCCACCCTGTCGGTGCCGCACGCGCCGATGCCGAATGGCCGCCAATCCGCCGGGCGGCCAGCCTGTCCGAATCCGTCACAGAATACAGAAAAGCCCGCGCCGGCGGGACGCCGCGGGTGAGGGGTGGGAAGCCGGCGGGGCGCGCCCCCTCCGCAACGCGCCTGATGACGCCCTCCTCCGGGTCCCGGTCCGGCGCCCCGGCCGTACCCTTGCGCGGTCCGGGCGGGACGCACACCGGCATGCCCACCGCATCGAGGCAATCCGCACCATGTCGATACGCCTCCTGCCGAGGCTTGCCCGGAATGAGGCGCGGGCATTCGGCAACCATGCGCGCCGCGGCATCCCCCTGCCGCCCAGGAGAAGGAGCCGGTTGCCGCAACAGCGGCGTCTCGGACCGTTGCCCATCCCACACAACCTGGCGCCCCGCCCCGACGCTGGCGCACGCCCCGGGCGGACGCCTCCGGCGCCGGGCGATTGGATATCTCCCCAGCCCCACGCACGGCCGCTCCGATCGAACCCGGCCGGGAGCGGAACGTGATATTCCCGGCGCTGGCGTGCAGATTACGTACAATACGGAATCACGCGTGGGCGGAGGCAGAGAGCCATGAGCGATGAACGCGCGGCCCGGGACACCGAGGAATCCGCCAGGGGACGGTTCCCGAACCGGACCATCTCCAGCACCCCGGGGATGAACCCCCTCACCCGGCGCGCCTGCGGCGGGTCACTTTCCCGCCACTCCGGGGAGATGGTGGCCCGGAGGCTGCCGCCGCCGCTGGCGGCCCGGGGCGGCTGAATGTCCCCGGCCCCCGTCATCGTCTGGCTGCGGCGGGACCTGCGCCTGGTGGACAACCCGGCGCTGTTCCACGCCGCGGCCACCGGCGCCGCCGTGCTGCCGGTCTACATCCATGCCCCGGAGGAGGAGGGCGGCTGGACCACGGGCGCCGCCGGCCGCTGGTGGCTCCACCACAGCCTCGCCGCGCTCGCCGGCGCACTCGAGGAATGCGGCGCCGGGCTCGTCCTGCGCGGCGGCGGCAGCCTGGAAACGCTCCTGGCGCTGGCCCGTGGAAGCGGCGCCCGGGCCGTATACTGGAACCGCGCCCTGGAGCCCGTCCTCGATGGGCGCGACAGCCGGGTGCGGCACGCCCTGCAGGGAGAAGGCATCGAGGTGCGCGAGTACCCGGCCGGGCGCCTGTTCGAACCCGCTGCGGTGCGCACCCGCGAGGGGGCGCCGTTCCGGGTCTTCACCCCCTTCTGGAAGGCCGCCCTGGCCATCGGCCCGGACCTGGAGCCCCTGCCGGCGCCGCCGGTCCTCCCGCCCCTCCCCGGCAATCCCGCGACACTGCCGCTGGAGGCCCTGGCGCTGCGGCCGGGCATCGCCTGGGACAGCGGCCTGCGGGCCGCCTGGCGGCCCGGCGAGGCCGGCGCCCGGGAACGCCTCCAGGAAACCTTGGCAACGGTGGCCCCCGCCTATGCCGGACTGCGCGACCGGCCCGACGTGAACGGCACTTCGCGCCTCTCGCCCCACCTGCACTTCGGCGAAGTGAGCCCGCGCCAGGTCGCCGCGGCACTGGAAATGCTCCGCG
>JAQVKR010000232.1 GCA_028694565.1 Gammaproteobacteria bacterium
GGAGAGCTCGAGATTCTCCAGCGAGGAGCGCACCACCGCCAGCGGCGTGCGCAGTTCGTGGGAGAGCCGGCCGGTCATGCCCTCCAGGTAGCGGGTGTACTGCTGCAGCCGGCCGAGCATGTTGCCGAAGCTGCGCGCCAGGTCACCGATCTCGTCACCCGCATCATGCCCGCCCACGCGGGTGACCAGGACCCGGCCGTCGCCGCCGATGGCCTGCTCCGCCTCGTTGCGCAGCCGGCGGATACGCGCGGAGAGCCGCGAGGCGAACCAGAGCAGCCCGAGGATGGCGGCCAGGAACACCGCCAGGGTGACGTTGAAGAGATTCTCCAGCGCGCGGTTCTGCAGCGTCAGGATGTCGCTGTTGGTCTCCTCCACCACCACCGCGCCCAGCACCTGGTCGCCGCTCCGCACCGGGTAGGCGGCCGAGAGGATGCTCAGGCCGCGGACGCTGATGCTGCGCCAGCGGGTCTCCGGGCGCCCCTCGAGTGCTCGGTCCACCTCCCTTCCCTCCAGCCGCGCCGCCCCCACCAGGGCGTCATCGAACCCGGCGGCGGGGGGGCTGAGGATGAGCCGGTAGAGGCCGGAGAGCAGCTGCCGGGGCAGCGAGGCGGGCTCCGGCGGCGCGTCCGGCCGCGGTTCCGCCGCCGCCGGGCCGAGGCTGCCGGCGAAGGCCAGTACCCGGTGGCCCGGGTCCACCACCCAGATGCGGGCCTGGCTGCGCTCCAGTCCGTGCAGGATCGCCTTGATCTCGGGGGAGGGGAGGGTGAGGCTGCCGAGCGTGTCCGGGGCCCGGGGATCGGCGCTGCCCACCACCGTCTCCACCCGCCGGGTGTCGGGGTCGTCGGCGTCGGCCACCGCGAAGCCGAGGCGGTCGCCCGCCAGCGACAGGGGCAGCCGCAGCTCGACGTTGTAGCCCTCCGCCGTCTCCTGCCATTCGCCGCGGATGCGCGGTTCGGCCCACGCCCCGCCCGGCGGGGTATCCAGCCGCCGGGCACTGATCCAGCCGGGCGCGAGGGTGGCGAGCCGGTAGCCGTGGAAATGGCCTTCGGGATCACGGAAGGCCAGGAGCAGGTGGTCGCCGCTGCGGCCATCGCGATCGCGGGCGGCGGGGTAGACCACCCGGTCGTCCCGCACCTGCAGCAGGATGTAGAGGTGGTCGCCGCGCACGCCGAGCAGGAACCTGATGTCGAGATCCGCCGCATCCGGCGGCGTCCAGCCGGGCAGCGTCTGGGCCGGTCCGTAGGGCACGCTCAGCCCCAGGTAGGGCAGCCAGTCGTCGGCGTAGCCGTCGACCACCAGCGGGGTGCCGAGGGGGTGGGCGTAGGGATTGGCGTATTCGTCCACGCCGGGGGCGGCGGCGGCGGCGCGGAACAGCTCGGTGCGCTCGTGGAGCACCGTGGCGACCGCGCGGGCCGTGCCGAGCAGGGCGTTCTCCTGGCCCTGGCGCAGGAACGCCTCCATCTCCTGGACGTACTGGTAGCCGGCCCAGGGGATCGCCAGCAGCCCCAGGGCCGTCAGCAGCAGCTTGCTGCGCAGGCTCAGGCCGCGGGCGGGCATCTCAGCCGGGGCACTTCCAGCGGTAGCCCAGGCCGTGGACCGTCTCGATGCAGTCGAACGCCGGGTCCAGCGCGGCGAACTTGCGCCGGATGCGCTTGATGTAGGAGGTGATGGTGGTGGCGTCCACCACCGTGCTGGCGTCCTCCATCAGCCGGTCCCGGCTGCGCACGTGGCCGGGATGGCGCACGATGGAATGGACCATCCAGAACTCGGTGAGCGTCAGCTCCAGGGGCCGGTCCCGCCAGTGGGCCGCCATCCGCTTCAGATCCAGCCGCAGGGGGCCGCGCTCGAGGACCTCCTCCGCCACCGGCGGGGCGGCGAGCGCCTCCATGCGCCGGAACAGCGCGGCGATGCGGGCGGTGAGGTGGGGCAGGCTGATGTCCTTGGTGAGGTAGTCGTCGGCGCCGAGCCGCAGGCCCGACACGGCGTCGAGATCGCTGTCGCGGGCGGTGAGAAAGATGATGGGGACGGTGGGGGAGAGCGAGCGCAGCTCGCGGCAGAGATCGAACCCCCCTTCGGCCTCCTCCTCCAGCCCGATGTCGATGAGCGCCAGGTCCGGCAGCCGGGTGCGGAATGCCGCCAGGGCGTCGGGCCGGTTGGCGTAGGTGCTGACCTGGTAGCCCTGCCGGGAGAATACGTCGGCGTAGTTCTCGCGGATGGCCGGCTCATCCTCTACGATGGCGATGCGGCGTCCCATGGATGCGGTTACTCCCCGATGACCTCGACCCGCAGCCAGACGCTGCCGCCGCGGCCGCCCGCGATGCGAGCGTAGCCGCCGCCCCCGGCCGCGCCCGGGGTTCCGCCCGCGATTCCGCCGGCGGCTGCCCTCCCTGCGGCGTATTCGGCGGCGCCCCCCACCTCCACCCATTCACCCAGGGGAGCGCTGATCGTGGTGGCGATGGTGCGCGCCTCCAGCGCCGGCGCCGGCCCCGGGCCGGACAGGCGGGCCTGGCGCGGACTGATGTCGATGATTGCCCCGTCGCCCGTGACCCGGGCGCGGGCGTAGAAGCCGCTGTCGGCGGCGAGGTAGCGGCTGCTCTCCCGGATCGTCCCGCTGCGGGGATCGTAGCTGCGCTCGGGCACGGGCACGGCGGTGCCGGTGCGGATGAAGGCCCAGCCCCCCTCCAGCACCCGCACCTTCTGCCCGGCGTCGTCATGGCGCTCCCCGCTCCGGCCGGAGAGCCGCCCGCGCAATGACGGCTCGCCCTCGCCCAGGCGCCCGGCGAAATCTCCCCGATCCATGCCGTAGCCCTGGTCCATGGTCTGGCGCACGCTCACCAGCAGCGTGCGGAGGGGGCGGTCCACCTCGGCCAGCACACCGCGCAGGCGGGCGATCTCGGCCGGCTCGGCGCGCACGATGAGCTGGTTGTTGTAGTGGCTGAGGCCCACGCCCGGCCCGGCCAGCGGGCGCAGCAACGCTTCCGCCCGGGCGCCGGTGAGGTGGCTGAGCTCGATGACCTCCAGGCGCGACTCGGCCATGGCGCCGCTCCAGGCCAGCCACAGCAGCAGCCACAACAGCGCGGGGGAGGGGGGGCGGCGGGCGGGCACGGGATCAGAGATGGAGGCGATTGAGGTTGGGATCCCGCTGGCTCATGTCCCACACCTTGTGGAACAGGGCGGCGTATTCGCGGGCCTCGTGGGGCGCGTAGAAGTTGGCGCTGCCGCTGTAGCCGCGGGCGGTGTCCCGCAGCAGCAGGCCGGTGTCGTCCACCACCAGGAAGGCTTTGTTGAAACTGCGGTGATCCGGGTGGACATGACGGATCTCGATGCGGCTGGTGAGCCGCCGCGCCAGCTCCACCAGCCGGTGGCGGCCGTGGATCACCGGCTCCATGTCCTGCACGAGGATCCGTATCCAGGAGAGGTGGTGGCGGCGGGCCAGGGCACTGACCGCGTCGATGAAATCGGCGTCGTCGTAGACCTTGCGGTCCAGGTCATGGGTGAAGATGAGCAGGGTGCGGTGGCCCTGCCGCGCCAGCTCGGTCGCCGCCGCGCGGCAGTCGTCGCTGGTTTCGAGGGGCACCGGCGTGTCGGTCTCCCCGAGGACATGGCGGCTGAGGTCCAGCATGGCGCGTACTCCTTTCCGGCCGGGTCATCTCCCAAATTACACCACGAAGGCGCGAAGGACACGAAGGACACGAAGATAAGGATAAGGCTAACCGCGGATTACGCCGATTGACGCAGATTTCTTTGCGTGCGAACCGGACCGTCGTCACGTTGTGGCGGGCACCGTCCCGGCGCCGCCTGTGGCGAGTCCCGTGTGCGGAGCAAGTCTCGCTGCCGGGCGGGCAACCGCACAGGCCTGTCCACGAAAATCGACGCAATCCGCGGTTGGATGGTTTTTGTCTTGGCTTCTTTTCTCCGTGTCCTGCGTGCCTTCGTGGTGGGAATATGAGGTCACGAACACCCGCGCTCAGCAGTTGCGGGCCTGTTCGGCGGCGTTGCCGGTGTAGGCGGCGGGGGTGAGCTCGAGCAGGCGCGCCTTGGCCGCATCGGGAATCTCCAGGCCGCGGATGAAGGCCTGGACCGAATCGCGGTCGATGCCGCCGCGGCCGCGGGTGAGCTCCTTGAGCCGCTCGTAGGGCTTCTCCACGCCGTAGCGGCGCATGACCGTCTGGATGGGCTCGGCCAGCACCTCCCAGGCGTTGTCCAGATCCTCGGCCAGGCGCGGGGGATTCACCTCCAGCTTGCCGATCCCCTTGAGGCTGGACTGGTAGGCGATGAGGGAGTGGGCCACGCCCACGCCCAGATTGCGCAGTGCGGTGGAATCGGAGAGATCGCGCTGCCAGCGGGAGATCGGCAGCTTGCTGCCGAGGTGCTGGAACAGGGCGTTGGCCACGCCGAGGTTGCCCTCGGAGTTCTCGAAGTCGATGGGATTGACCTTGTGGGGCATGGTGCTGGACCCCACCTCGCCGGCCACGGTCTTCTGCTTGAAGTAGCCGAGCGAGATGTAGCCCCAGACGTCGCGGTCGAAATCCAGCAGCACGTTGTTGAAGCGGGCCACGGCGTCGAAGTACTCGGCGATGTAGTCATGGGGCTCGATCTGGGCGGTGTAGGGGTTCCACTCCAGGCCGAGGCTTTCCACGAAGCCCTTGGCGACCCCCGGCCAGTCCACCTCCGGGTAGGCGGAGAGGTGGGCGTTGTAGTTGCCCACCGCGCCGTTCAGCTTGCCCAGCAGCGGTACCTGCACCAGCGTTTCCCGCTGGCGCCGCAGGCGGTGGACGAAGTTGGCCATCTCCTTGCCCAGCGTGGTGGGGGAGGCCGGCTGGCCGTGGGTGCGGGCGAGCATCGGCTGGTCGGCCAGATCGTGGGCCAGCGCGGTGAGGGCGTCGATCAGCGTGTCCATGGCCGGCAGCAGCACCTGGGTGCGGGCCTCGGCCAGCATCAGGGCATGGGCCAGGTTGTTGATGTCCTCGGAGGTGCAGGCGAAGTGGATGAACTCGCTCACCGCCGCGAGCTCCGCGTTGCCCGCGATGTGCTCCTTGATCAGGTACTCCACCGCCTTCACGTCGTGGTTGGTGGTGCGCTCGATGTTCTTGACCCGGCGCGCATCCTCCTCGGTGAA
>JAQVKR010000233.1 GCA_028694565.1 Gammaproteobacteria bacterium
CTGGTAGACCGCCTTGTAGCTCTGGGTCATGGCGTTGACCAGATCGGCGGTGCGGCTGAAGTGGTCGGTGACCTCCTCGCGGTAGTGCTTGTGCTTTTCCTGCAGTTCCGCGATTTGGGCCAGCAGCTGCTGCTGGCGCCTGCGTCCGGGGATGAACAGGTAGGTCAGGGCGCCACCCACGGCCAGGCCGATGACGAAAACCAAGATGCCTGGCAGCCAGGCGATGCTCTGTCCTTCCACCCCGTCTCTCCAGTCCTGCCCAATGGGTTCTAGTGTACTGCGCCACTCTTGGAGGTACTTTCAGAACCCCCCGAAAGCGCCGGGACAAGGCGCAGTGCGCAGGCAATGGTTGTTTTCCCTTGTCAAGTGCTGCAACGCCGTCATGGCGCTTTCGGGGGGCTCCCTCCGGGCGAGCCTCCAAGAGTGGCGCAGTACACTAGCCTGTCGGACTTGAGGCTGATCGACTGCGCCGGCGGGACAGCGGTCCATGTGAAGCCGATTTTTCGTTACATAGACCCGCTATGCGCCTCAAAATCGGCTCCATCCGTCCTCGCTCTCCCACTCGGCTCGCTACGATCGCTCAAGTCCGACAGGCTGCCAGCGGCGTTGTCGCGCTCTGGGGGTCAAGTATACCGGCTTTGGCACCCGAAGCGGCAACCGCCGCCTCAGCGCCAACCGGTCTTGGTGGGTGGGATGACCGCGTTGCGCGCCCCGGAGAGGTGGGCGTAGTCGAGCGTGACCAGAAACAGCTCGACGCCGTTCAGATCGGCGCCGGTCAGGTTGGCATTGCGCAGGATCGAGCCGGTCAGGCTGGCGTGGCTCAGATCGGAATCGGTGAGATCGGCGTCGCGCAGGTTGGCTTCCTGGATGACGGTGTGATCGAGGCGCGCGCCATGGAGAATCGCGCCGCGCAGGTTGGCCAGATTGAGTACCGCCGCCTTGCTGCCCGCGGTGGCGCCGAGGTGGGCCCGGCTGAGATCGGCATGGATCAGGTTGGCGCTGTTCAGGTGCGCGCCGGAGAGCATGGCGTCGCACAGTTCGGCCTCGCGCAAGTCGGCGTCGATGAGGAGGCTGCCGCTGAGATCGGTGGAGCGCATGTTGGTCATGCACAGGGTGGCGCCGCGCAGGTCCGCCTCGTTCAGCCGTGCGTGTTCCAGGTTGGCCTGGTGCAGATCCGCCAGGCGCAGGTCGGCGCGGCGCAGATCCGCCCCGGAGAAGTTGCACTCCACCAGGACCGCCGCCCCGCCATGGGTCCCGTCGCCGAATTTCGCGCCGGTGAGATCGGCGCCGCTCAGGTTGGCGCGATTGAGATGGGCGCCGCGCAGGTCGGCATTGACGAGGCGGGCGCCGACGAGGTTGGCGTCGCGGAGATTGGCATAGACCAGGTGCGCGCCTTCCAGGTTCGCCTCGTGCAGGTCGGCGTGCTCGAGGTTCATGTCCGTGAGGTCGGCGCCCGCGAGACTGTCGCCCGCGAAGGTGGCGATGATCGATCCGGTGATGCGGTTCCTGATCTCCATGGAGGCTCCCCCTGCGGCGCGCCGGTGTTGCCCGGCTCGTGTTTTATAGGTTGCTTATATGTCCTGCTGTAATGAATTGTAGTGTAGTGCGTCACTCTTGGAGGCGCATTCAGCGGCTCGCCCGGAGGGAGCCCCCCGAAAGCGCCATGACGGCGTTGCAGCACTTGACAAGGGAACAACCATTGCCTGCGCACTGCGCCTTGTCCTGGCACTTTCGGGGGGGCTCTGAAAGTGCCTCCAAGAGTGACGCACTACACTAGCACATGCGCCCGCCGCCGGCGGCCCGGGAGCGGGGCGTTGATGATGGAACGGAACGCTGGTATTGATGGGCATGATTCCGCCGAATGAGTCGCCGGTCATGCGCGCGCTGCTGTCCGCCCTTCTGCTCTGTCTGTCGCTGCCGGTTTCCGCGCCGCTGCCGGCCGCTCCGGAGGAGCCGCTCGATCCGCTCGATTTCGACGACCGGCCCCTGTCCCGGGAGGTCCGGCACCCGGCCTGGTTCAAGCTGAGCTTCCTGGATCTGCGCGAGGATCTGCGCGAGAGCGTGCAGGCGGGCAAGCGGGGGCTCATGGTCTATTTCGGCCAGAAGTTCTGTCCCTACTGCCGCAACCTGATGGAAATCAACTTCCGCCAGGAGGATATCGTGGCCTATACCCGGGCCCATTTCGACGTGGTCGCCATCGATATCCACGGCCCGGGCACGGTGACCGACCTCGCCGGCCGGGAGTGGGACGAGGGGGCGTTCGCGGAAGCGCAGCAGGCCAATTTCACGCCCACCCTGGTGTGGTACGACAGCAGCGGCGGCGAGGCGCTGCGGCTGCGCGGCTACTACCCGCCCTACCAGTTCCGCGCCGCCCTGGAGTACGTGGCCGATGGCCACTACCTGGTGGAGAGCTTCGCCGACTACCTGGAGCGGGGCACGGGCGTGTTCAGCTCCGATCCGGATCTTCTCACCGAAGAGCCCTTCTTCTCGCCCGGGCCCTACATGCTCGACCGCTCCCGGGGCCCCGCGCAGACGCCGCTGGTGGTGTTCTTCGAGCAGCCCCGCTGCCACCCCTGCGACGTGCTCCATGCCGGACCGCTGCAGGATCCGGCCATCACCGCCAGGCTGCGGGCGCTGGAGGCGGTGCAACTCGACCGGCTGGCCGAAACGCCGGTCATCACCCCCGCGGGTGAGCGTCTGACCGCCCGCGAGTGGTCGCGGCGGCTCGGCCTGTTCTACACCCCCACGCTGCTGTTCTTCGATGAGCGGGGCGCCGAGATTCTGCGCGTCGACTCGGTGGTGCAGTTCTATCGCCTCGGCAATGTGCTCGAGTACATCAGCAGCGGCGCCTACCGCGACTTCCCCGACTACCGCCGCTGGCGCGACAGTGGCGGTGAGCGTCCCGGCGGCTGATGCGGCCGTGGATTGCCGCCACTGCCGACACCGGGGGCATGGAGATTCGTGAAGGGTGCGGCGGGCGCGCCGCCGCGGCCTGTCATCCGCTCGGCGCCCCGGTGAGCCCCGTGGCCGTGTCTTGGTTCAGTGCGAGGTGATGAATGGTGGAACAATCCGACTTTCCCTGCGGCAAGGCCCCGATCACGATTCCGGGACCGGCCGGTGGGCTGGAGGCGCTGTGCGGCTGTCCGCGGGAGCCGGCCGGGGTCACCGCGGTGATTTGCCATCCGCACCCGCTCTACGGCGGCACCATGAACAACAAGGTGGTCTACACCGTGGCGCGGGCCCTGGAGGATCTGGGCCTGCACACGGTGCGGTTCAACTTCCGCGGGGTGGGCGCCAGCGCCGGGGCCTTCGATGCCGGCCGGGGCGAGACCGAGGATCTGCTGGCGGTCCTGCGCTGGGCGGCCGGGCGGCGCCCGGGCGAGCGTTTCTGGCTGGCCGGCTTCTCCTTCGGCTCCTATGTCGCGGCCCGGGCCGCATCGCAGTGGAAAACCGAGCGGCTCATCAGCATCGCCCCGCCCGTGGCGCGTTTCGATTTCAGCGAGTTTCCCCGGCCCGACTGCCCGTGGCTGGTGGTGCAGGGGGACGCCGACGAGGTGGTGGACCCCGGCGCGGTGTTCGGCTGGCTGGCGGGGCTCGTGCCCGCGCCCGCGGTGATCCGCATGGAGGGCGCCGGCCATTTTTTCCACGGCCGCCTCATCGAGCTGCGCGAGCGGCTCAAGTCCGCCCTGGGGGGCGTCGGAGGCGAGCGAGCGTAGCGAGCCGGGCACGGAGGGGGCCGCTCTTGAGGCGCATGGTGGTTCCGTGCAACGAAAAACCGGACCCGTACGAACCGCTGTTCCGCCGGCGCCGTGGACCCGCCTCAAGTTCGGCAGGCTCCCAGCCCCCGTGGCCGGGCCCTGGGGGCGATCGCCTCATTCAGCCGCTCTATCCTTACGAATAATCCGTTTATTTCCACCCGCGCTCCGGTTGTGCTACCTATGAACCCACGCGCATGCAAGTGCGCAATCCATAAAGCAGTGCATAACGATATTAAGAGATGGAGGGGTGTACGATGGTAGAGTTCTACAAGCGGCTCGTGTCGAAGCCCCTGCCGGCGGGTACGCCGGTCTACCGCGCCGATCAGGTGCTGTCCGGGACGGTGACCCTGGAGAGCCCGGCGCTGGACGTGATGACCGACCTCAAGCGGGTCAAGGTGGTGACCATCACCGCCGACGCCAGCCTGGACGACGCCATCAACCGCATGGTCTGCGCCGGCGTGCGCATGCTGCTGGTGGTGGACCGCGACGACGCGGTGATGGGCGTGCTGACCTCCCGCGATCTCAGCGGGGAGCGCCCGGTGGAGTATGCCTCCCGCGAACGGGTGGCCCGGGAATCGATCCGGGTGGGGGACATCATGACCGCCCGCGAGCAGATGGAGGTCCTGTGCATGGACGACGTGGAGCGGAGCCGGGTGGGCGACCTGGTGGAGACGCTCCGTCTCGCCGGACGCCAGCATGCGGTGGTGGTGGAAAAGGCCGGGATTGCCGGCCAGATGGCCATTCGCGGGATCTTCTCCGTCACCCGCATCGGCCGCCAGCTCGGGGTGGAGATCCAGCCCTCCGGCCTGGTGCAGAGCTTCGCCGAGCTGGAGATGGTGATGAACGCCTCCTCGCTGCGCGCCGCGGCGGTCTGATCCGGATCACCACGTTTCGTTATCGCCACGAAGGCACGAAGGACACGAAGAAAAGCGCAAAGACCTTTTCATCCGCAGATTACACAACTTGTCCTGTGGAGCATGAGGCGGTGCTCCGGCCATCCCGACAGCGGTGGCCCAGGCTGTGTGTTCCGTTGCTTCACGCCTCACGGCTATGGGGTTCGCCGATGCGGCCTGTCACGGGCAATAGCCAATCCGCGTAATCTGCGGATAACCGGTCTTTCCCTCTTCGTGTCCTTCGTGCCTTCGCGGTGAGAACAGTCAGTCAATCCCGGGCCGGATTGAGGGGGAGGACCACTTCCACCACCTCCTCGGCCTCGTTGTAGCGGGTCCTGAACCCCAGGCGCCGGCTCAGGTTGAGCATTGCTCGGTTCTGGGGCAGCACCTGGGCCATGATTTCGCCCGTACCCCGCTCCCGGCAGTAGCGCACCATCTT
>JAQVKR010000234.1 GCA_028694565.1 Gammaproteobacteria bacterium
GCCGAGCACAAGCGCCAGGTGCTGCGGGCGCTGGAGAAGGCGCTGGAGAAGGACCACGCCAAGAGCCACATCAGCGAGGTCTCCAACCTGGGCCTGGTGGAGATGACCCGCAAGCGCACCCGCGAGAGCCTGGAGCACGTGCTCTGCTCCGCCTGCCCCACCTGCAATGGGCGCGGCTTCATGAAAACCGCCGAGACGGTGTGCTATGAGATCTTCAGGGAGATCATGCGCCAGGCGCGGGCGTTTGACGTGAGCACCTTCCTGGTGCTGGCCTCCACCGAGGTGGTCCACCGGCTGGTGGACGAGGAGTCCACCAGCGTGGCCGACCTGGAGTCGTTCATCGACAAGCCCATCAAGCTCCAGGCCGAGCCGCAGTACAACACGGAGCAGTTCGACGTGGTGCTCATGTAGGAGCCCCGGCGGGCCTCCCCCGCCGGTCCCGGCAACGGCGCCCCGCCGAGGTTGAAGCCAACGACTGTGAAGAAACGCCTGCACCACCACGCCCTGTCCCTGGCCGCCAGGCTCTGGATCCTCTCCGCCGTGCTGGTCATCCTGCTCGCCGCCGGGCTCTCCTTCATGCGCCTGTGGCTGCCGGGGGCGGTGAGCGAGGGGGGCGAGCTGGGCGAGTACCTCAGCGGGTACGTGGGCCGGCCGGTGGAGGTGGGCGAGGTGGCCGCCCGCTGGTGGCGCTGGGGGCCGGAGTTCACCCTGCGCGACGTGAAGGTGCTGGACCCCGGGGACCGCCACGTGATGGTGCAGGTGCGCGAGGCGCGCATCGCGGTGGACCTGATCGGCTCCCTGCGCCAGCGGACCCTGCAACCGAGCCGGCTCACCCTGGTGGGCGCGCGCATCGGCGTCGAGCGGCTGGCCGGCGGCGGGGTGCGGCTGGCCGGCTTCGGCACCACCGGCGGAGGCGGGGAGTGGCGCGGCCCGGAGCCGGCCGCCTGGCTGATGGCCCAGTCCCACGTGCTCATCGAGCAGGGCGGGCTGGACTGGCACGACCAGCGCACCGGCACCACCCTGCACCTGGGCGCGCTCACGCTCGGGCTCAGCAACGACGGCGACCGTCACCGGCTCGAGGGCCGGGGGGTGCTGACCGGCACCGAGACCGGGCGGGTCCATTTCCTGGCCGACATGCGCGGCGGCGCGGATGCCATGGGGGCGTGGGACGGGCGCCTGTGGCTGGAAACGGAGAACCTGCCCATCGGCCGGCTGCTGGCCGAGATCCGGGAGCTGCCGCCCCTGCCGGATGGCCGGCTCGGCAGCGAGCTGTGGGGCGAGGTGCGCGACGGCCGGCTGGAGACGCTCGAGGGGAGCCTCCGCCTCAATGACCTGCGCCCGCCCGGGGATGCGGAGACCCCCCCCGCGGCGCTCTCCTGCGAACTGGGCTTCTCCCGCCTGGCGGATGCCGACGGCTGGGACCTGGCCGTCTCCGGCCTGCGCTACGCCCAGGGCTCGCGGGCCACCCCCCCCACCGACGCCCGGGCGCGCCTGATCTGGGGCGCTGGCCCGCTGCCGGCCGAGCTGCGGGTGCGGGTGGAGCGGGCGGCGGTGGCCGACCTCGCTCCCTGGCTGGCGGCCTACCTGCCCCCCGGGATGGCCGCGGCGGTGCGCGGCACGGCGCCGACCGGCCGGCTCGAGGGGCTCGATTTCGTCTACCGCGATCAGGACGGCGGGGCGCCGCAGATGACCTTCGGCGCCGCCTTCCATGAGCTCGGCTCCCGGGAATGGGAGCGGCTGCCCGGCGTGGCGGGACTGTCCGGCCGGCTCGTCGCCGACCCCGCGCACGGCTGGCTGCAGCTGGACAGCACCTCCGTGCGGCTGGACCTGCGGCGGCTGTTCCGGGAGCCCATCGCCATCACCCGGATCGACGCCGGGTTCCACTGGTGGCGGGATGCCGCCGGCTGGCATGTCAGCGGCCGTGACGGCGTGCTCGGCAATGACGACATCCGCATCCCCCGCCTCGGCCTGGATCTGCTGCTGCCGCCGGAGGGCGGCCCCGAGCTCGATCTGCTGGCGGAGCTGCGCGACGCCGACGGCAGCCGGGTCTCGTCCTACCTGCCGGTCGGCATCATGCCGGAGAAGAGCGTCGCCTGGCTGGACCGGTCCCTCGTCTCGGGGCGGGCGAGCGAGGGTTTCGTGCGCATCGCGGGGCCGCTCAGGGCCTTCCCCTTCGACCATGGCGAGGGCCGGTTCGAGGTCCGGGCCCAGGTGGAGGATTTCGTCCTCGACTACACCCCGGGGTGGCCGCGCCTGGAGGGCGTCCGCGCCGAGCTGCGCTTCCTCGGCCGGGGCATGGAGATCCGGGCCGGCGACGGGCGCATCTTCGGCAGCCGCATCGAGTCGGCCCGCGCCACCATCGCCGACCTGCACGGCAAGCCGGCGATCCTGGAGGTGAAGGGGCGCACCCGGGGCCCGGGCGCCGACGGCCTGCGCTACCTGTTCGAGAGCCCCCTCAAGGAGCGCTTCGCCCGCTACCTCTCCACCGCCGAGGTGGAGGGGGAGATAGCGCTGGATCTCGACCTGAGCCTGCCGCTGGCCCACGACATGGGCGTGGACCAGCGGGTGGCGGGCGCCGTCCATTTCGACGGCAACACGCTGCGCTTCCGCGACCTGGATCTCGAGCTGGACGAGGCCGGCGGGACGCTGTCGTTCACCACCAGGAGCCTGGCCGGCACGGGGCTCAGGGCCCGCTACCTGGGCCAGCCGGTGACCCTGGCGGTGACGGCCGGGGCCGGAAACCGCGAGGGGCTGGAGGTGGAGGCCGGCGGGCGGATGTCGATCAAGGCCCTGGCCCTGGCCTTCCCCAACCCGGTCTTCGCCTGGACCGAGGGGCGGGCGCCGTTCCGGGCCCGGGTGGCGGTGCGGGAGGATCCGGCGTCCGGCCAACTCGCCTCCACCCTGACCGTCAACTCGGATCTGGAGGGGGTCGCGGTGGCCCTGCCGGAGCCCCTCGGCAAGCCGGCCGCGACCCGGCGCCCGCTGGAGCTGACCCTCTCCCTGGGCGCCGGGGAACGGATACTGCGCGCCGACTACGGCGGACTGGCCACGGTCGCCGGACGGCTGAAGCCCGGTCCGGAGGCGGTGGCCGTGGTGCTGGGGGGCGAGGCGGAGCTCCCCGCGACCCCCGGGCTGAGCGTGAGCGGACGGCTGGCGCGGGCGGCGCTGGACGAGTGGACGGGCTTCCTGGAGACCGGCGGGAGCCGGGGCGGGCCGGGCCTGGCGCGCCTGGATCTGCAGGTGGATACGCTGGCGGCGCTCGGGCGGTCGTTCAAGCAGGTGGGGGTGGTGCTGGTCCCGGCGGCGGACGGGGGTTGGCGGACCACCCTGGCCGGACCCCAGGTGCAGGGCGCCGTGACCATTCCGGCGGACCGCTCGAAGCCGCTGGACATCGCCCTGGAGCGGCTCGTGTGGCCGCCCGCCGCCCCGGCTCCTGACGGCCGGGCCGCGGAGCCGATCGATCCCGCCGGCCTGCCCCCCCTGGCCCTGCGCTGCGCCGCCCTGGTCTACGACGGACGGGAGCTCGGCGGGCTGATCCTGAACACCGTGCCGGGCGCCGACGGCCTTCAGCTGGAGACGCTGAAGCTGGAGGGCGGCGCGCTGGCGCTCGACGTCACCGGCGAGTGGCGCCGGGAATCCGGCGGACGGCAATGGATGCGCCTGAAGGGCCGCCTCTCCGCCCGAAATACCGGCAAGGCGCTGGCGAGCCTCGGCTTCGCGGTGGGCATCAACGAAGGCAAGGGCCGGGGTGATTTCGAGGTGGTCTGGAGCGGTGGCCCGGGCGATTTCGCGCTCGCCCGGGTGGACGGCGAGATTACCCTGCGCGTGGACGAGGGGCAGCTCGAGGACGTGCAGCCGGGCGTGGGCCGGGTGTTCGGCCTGCTCAGCCTGCCCGCGCTGCGCCGGCGCCTGTCGCTGGACTTCAGCGATCTGGTGAAGGAGGGCTTCGCCTTCGACCGCATGGAGGGCCACTTCACCCTCGATGCGGGCAATGCCTATACCAACGACTTCTACATCAAGGGCCCCTCGGCGCGCATCGAGGTGGCGGGCCGCACCGGCCTGGTGACCCGGGACTACGACCAGGTGATCACCGTCACCCCCGAGCTGGGCGGCAGCCTGTCGGTGGCCGGCGCCATCGCCGGCGGGCCCGTGGCCGGCGCCGCGGTGCTGGTGCTGCAGAAGGTGTTCCAGACCCAGATCGAGCAGATCACCCGCGCCCAGTACACCCTCAAGGGCACCTGGGACGACCCCGAGATGGAGCGCGTGCAGCGCGAGGAGGATCGCCCCAGCGGCCCGGGCGACCAGCGCTGACGGTGGTGCCGCCGATGGGCGTGACGGGCGTGGGCCGGGTGCGCGCCGGCCCGCTGGAACCGGATCACCATCGGCGCCGGTGGTGATATGCTTCCGTCACCGTGCCGGATTGTTCGCTAAGGAGTCGCCGTGACGAAAGTCGCCGCCGTGCAGATGGCCTCCGGGCCCAACGTGACCGCCAACCTCTACGAGGCCGAGCGCCTGATCACCAAGGCCGCCGAGGCGGATGCGAGGCTGGTGGTGCTGCCCGAGAACTTCGCCATCATGGGCATGCAGGAGACCGACAAGGTGGCGGTGCGGGAGCCGGAGGGGCGGGGGCCGATCCAGGCCTTCCTGGCCGAGCAGGCCCGGCGTCACGGCGTCTGGCTGGTGGGCGGCACGATACCGCTCGAAGCCTCGGTGCCGGGGAAGGTGCGCGCGGCCTGCCTGGTCTACGACAGCAGCGGCGAGCGGGTGGCGCGCTACGACAAGATGCACCTGTTCGATGTGCGCATCACCGAGAGCGCCGAATCCTACACCGAGTCCCGGACCATCGAGCCCGGGGAGCGGCTGGCCGTGATCGAGACCCCCTTCGGGCGTCTCGGGCTGGCGGTCTGCTACGATCTGCGCTTCCCGGAGCTGTTTCGCGGCCTGTTCGCGCGGGGCATGGAGATCCTGGCCCTGCCGGCGGCCTTCACCGCCATCACCGGCCGTGCCCACTGGGAGGTGCTGGTGCGGGCGCGGGCCATCGAGAACTTCTGCTACGTGGTGGCCTCGGCCCAGGGCGGCTACCACTTCAA
>JAQVKR010000235.1 GCA_028694565.1 Gammaproteobacteria bacterium
CCCTCGCGCACCAGTACGCCGGCATCGCGGGCCAGGGTGGCCGGATTGCAGCAGACGTAGACGACCCGGCCGGCGCCGAAGGCCGGCAGGTGGCGGACCATCTCCAGGGCGCCGGTGCGGGGCGGATCGAGCAGCACCTTGTGGAACCCGGCCCGGGCCCAGGGTTCGGCGCTGAAATCCCCCGCCAGGTCGGCGGCGTGGAACTCGGCGTTGGTGATGCCGTTGCGCAGCGCGTTGGCGCCGGCCCGGGCGACCATCCCGGCGTCCCCCTCCACGCCCGCCACCGCACCGCAGCGGCGGGCCAGCGGCAGGGTGAAATTGCCCAGCCCGCAGAACAGATCGAGAACGCGGTCCCCGGCCGAGGGCTGCAGCAGCGCCAGGGCGTGATCCACCATGGCGAGGTTGATCTCGGCGTTCACCTGGGCGAAGTCGGTGGGCTGGAACAGCACCTCCACGTCATATGCGGGCAGCCGGTAGGCCAGTTCCACGGCATCCCCCGGCCCGAGGGGATGGACGCTGTCCGGCCCGGCCGGCTGGAGATGGACGTGCAGGCCGGTCGCGGCGCCGAAACCGGCCAGCCGGGCGCGGTCGGCCGCGCCCAGCGGGGCCATGTTGCGGAACACCAGCACCGTGTGCGCGTCGCCGGCCGCCACCTCTATCTGCGGGATGGCGTCGCGGGCGTCGAGCGAACCGATGAGCGCGCGCAGATCCCCGATGCGCTCCCCCACCTGGGGCACCAGCACCGGACAGGCTCCGATCTCGGTGATGAAGCTGCTGCCCTTCTCCCGGAATCCCACCAGCACCCCGCCCTTCTTGGCGACGTGGCGCACGCCAAGGCGGGCCTTGCGCCGGTAGCCCCACAGCGGCCCGGTCAACGGCGGCAGGACCGTATCCGGCGCCACGTCCCCGAAGTGGCGCAGGTTGCTCAGCAGCGTCTGCTCCTTGCGCGCACGCTGGGCCTCCGGGGCCAGGTGCTGGAGGCTGCAGCCGCCGCAGGCGCCGAAATGGGGGCAGCCGGGCTCGACCCGCTCGGCGGCGGCCGCGATGAGGGTGTGCACAACGCCCTCGTCGAAGCGGCCGCGCCGGCGCCGGTAGGTGAACAGCACCCGCTCGCCCGGCAGGGCGCCCTGGATGAACACCGTCTTGCCCTCCACGTGGGCCACTCCGCGGCCATCGTGGGAGAGATCCTCGACCATGGTTTCGACCGGATCGGGGGGAAGGTTCTGCTTGCGTTTTCGTGCCATGGTGCCGTCGGTAGGTGGCCCGCCGCCGCGGAGCGGGGCGAATCGGAAGGTTCAGGCGCCGGCCGCCTCGGCCCGCCGGAGAAACGGGTCCGCGGCCCGCCAGGCATCGGCAAACGCCGCGAGGTGCGGCTTGCCTTCCTCGGCCAGGGATTCGGCCAGCAGGCGCAGCTCGGCGGCGTGGGCGCTCTCCTGGATCTGGCCGCGGAACAGCTGGTAGCGCAGGTAGACCAGGTAGGTGTTGAGGACGTCGGTTTCGCAGTAGTCGCGGATGCGGCCGATTTCGCCCGCCTGGAAGCTCTCCCACACCTTCGCCCCGCTCATCCCCATCTTGCCCGGGAAACCGAGCAGGCCGGCCATCTCGTCCAGGGGCACGTAGGCGCGCGCCTGGTAGCCGGCCAGCAGGTCCATGAGATCGGTGTGGCGGGTATGGTAGCGGCTGAGGTAGTTGTTCCAGCGGAAGCTGGTGTCCTCCTCGCCGGTCTCCCAATAGCGCGGGGCGCTGATCCCGTGCAGCATGGCGCGGTAGTGGAGCACCGGGAGATCGAACCCCCCGCCGTTCCACGACACCAGCGTCGGGGTGAAGCGGTCGATGCCGTCGTAGAAGCGCTGGATCAGCTCGGCCTCGCCGGCGTCGGGATCGCCCAGGGACCACACCTTGACCCGGTCGGCGCTGCGCAGCACGGCCGAGATGGCCACCACCCGGTGCAGGTGCAGGCGCAGGAACTCGGTCCCGTTCTCCTGGCGGCGCTTGTTGAACATGACGTTCGCCACGTCCTTGTCGCTCAGCCCCTCCAGTCCGAGGAGCCGCCGCCCGCCGTCCAGGTCGGGCACCGTTTCGATATCGAATACGAACAGGTTCATCACTGCTGCCGTGTCAGGCGGACAGGGGCCGCATCACCGGCGCCAGGCGCCGCCGCTGTCCTGGTGCCACCAGCCGCGCTGGCGGGCGTTGTCGGCCCAGCGCTGGGCGAAGGTGTCGCGGATCTGGTCCGTCCACTCCGGATGGCCGTTGGCGCGGGCGATCTCGGCATACAGGGCCTGGCGGTCGCGGTTCTCTTCAGCCACCAGCTGCTTGACCTCGTTGCGGGCCTGGAGGGGAACGGCCTTGGGGTCGTGAATCGCCACCAGGGCGTCGCGGGTGACGCCGATGGCGCCGGAAGCGTAGTAGGCCTCGAGCCGCTCGTGGCGCCGCTTCATGTCGTCCTGGATGCGGCGGATGGCGGGGGTGGAAATGTCGATGTCGGCCCCGGCCGCGTGCGCCGGGGGCAGCGCCCAATCCAGCAGCAGCGCCAGTGCCGACTGGCGCCAGCCCGGGCTCAGGGCCGAGGACTTGTCCGGCGCCGTGGATTCCGGGGTCTTTTCCTCCCCGGGCGCGGTCTGCCCGGGTGGCTGCTCGCCCCAGACATCCTGGATAATCCGGTCCGCCGCCTTCTCCGCCGCGGCGGCCGGGAAGTAGATGTTGATGGTCACGCAGGCGCTCAGCAGGACCAGCATGGGCAGCAGCAGGAACCGACGCGCGGTGATCATGATTGCATCCTCCATTCCCGGATATCCCCGGTCAATTCAGTGACTGCGGCGCCGGACGGCCGGTGCCGCCGGACGGCGCATGGGCATCCCCTACTCCACAACCGCCGGGCCCTGCTCGGTGATCCGGCGCAGACGCCGCACCAGCACCTCCCAATCCACCTCGCGGCTGTAGCCGACCACATCGATACGCGGCAATCCGCCGCCGCGGACGATGGTGTATCCGCCGTTGCTCTCCTCGAGACCGTCCATCCGGCACACGCCCCGCGCCAGCCGGCAGCTCAGGCCGATGGCGTCGTAGGAGAACGATTCGAACATCCGCAGGAAGCTCCGCGACAGGGCGCCTCCCACGCCGCCGCCCAGACTGGTCAGGTTGTCGACGGCCCGCTGGCTGATGCGGTGGCGCGAGCGGTCGCCGGGCGGGGTCCGGAAATCGGCATCGAAGGCCACCGGTTCCCAGTTCTCCAGGCGCAGCCCGTGAATGCGGCCTCCAAGCCTGCCCTGAATGTTACCAAAGGCGAAGGTCCGGGTCAGCGTATCGAGGTCCAGGTTGTCCAGATCCACATCGGCGCTCAGGCGCGGGACGACCCCGAAGGGGGACTCCAGGCGCAGGTCGCGGACCACCACGCTGCCGTCGAAGACCCGCACCAGCAGCGCGCCGTCCACGCCCAGCACGCCTGCGCGGTAGGAAACGGCGGGGATCATGCCGGAGAGCTTCCCGGACATCTCCGGCCATCCCAGCGCCGTGGTCAGCGCCTCCAGGGAGACGGGGGTCAGCATGCCCTCGAAGTCCACTTCCGGGTCCGGCGCACCGAGCCCCGACACCCGGAGGGAATCCACCTGCAGCCGGCCGTCGAGGATGGGCAGCGCGAAGGGCTCCGGCAGTTCCAGCCGGTCGCCCGCGGCCGCGAGATGGAGCGTGGCGGCGCCCAGATCCACGGCGTACACCTGCCCGCTCTCCCAGCTGAGCCGGGACCGCCGGGGCTCGCCCGTGGCGGCCCAGGCCAGCCGCCCCGCCAGGCCGGCCGCGGCGAAGCGGCCGTGTCCGTCGGCGATGTCGACCGACTTCAGCGTCGCCTCCACGGCCGCGAGGCGCCCGCCGAGCATCTCCAGGCTGACGCTCGCCCCGCCCCCCATTTCCAGGGCATCGAGCGCCGTGCCGAGGAGAAAGGGCTGCAGGTAGCCCGGGTAGGCGCGGCCCAGGTCCGGGCTCTCGGCCGTCAGCTCGAGCCGCCGCAGCGGAACGGCCGCGGTGGTGTCCAGCCGGGCCGATCCGCCCGCCCGGAGCAGTCCATCCTGCTGGAGATCAAAATCGGCGAGGGTCAGGACCCCTTCCCGTGGCCGCCACTCGCCGCGTGCCCGGAGCCCCAGCGGCACCTGGGCGAAATCGGCGAACACCGGGTCGGAGTAGATCTGGCCCTGGTCGATCCGTCCCGTCACGCTGCCGGCCCACCCCGCGCCGGCCGGCTCGACCCGCAGCTGCAGCGCCAGCCGCAGCGCCTGGCCGACCTGCAGGCCCTGCGGATCCTCGTAGCCCAGTCCCCGCACCTGGCCGGACAGCGTCAACGGCTGCGCGTCGCTCCCGCCCCCGGCCTTCAAGCTGCCGCTGAAGCGTCCGGAGGGATTGAAGTCACGGACCGCGGCCAGGGTCGGTCCGGACAGGGCGAGCAGCCGCTCGATCGCCACCTCCTCGGCTTCGAGCTCGAGGCTCCAGTGCCCGCCCCGGCCCCCGAACCGGCCCCGGATGCTGCCGTCGGCGAACCGGGTGTCCCGCAACTGCAGGCGCCACTCCCCGTTCTCCGGACGGTAGGTCACTGTCATGGGGAGCGCCGGGTCGTCCAGATCCGGGCTGCGCAGCTGCACGGTGGCCTCCGCGCAGGTGACCTGGGCGGGGGTCCAGTGGAGATCGGGGCAGCGGAGTTCGAGGGCGTCGATCCGGGGCAGCCCGGGAGGGAGCTTGAGGGCCTTCATGTCCGCCGCGAGGGTCAGCCGGCCGGCGGCGTCCCAGGCGATCCGGGCATGGATGCCGCGCCCTTCCCACGCCGGGCCTGACAACGCCCCGAGGTCGAGCTCCAGTCCCTCCACGGCCCACACGGACGCCATTCCCGGCACCAGCAGCAGCACCAGCAGGAGGCCGGCGGCGGGATGGCATGGGCGGAGGCGCGGGTGCATCGGTCCGGGCTGGGCGCCGCCCCACACCGGTCAGGTGGCCGGAAAGACCTCGGTGGAGAGGTAGCGGTCGCCCCGATCGCAGATGATGGCGACGATGACCGCGTTTTCCACCGTTAGGGACAGGCGCAGGGCGGCGGCGA
>JAQVKR010000236.1 GCA_028694565.1 Gammaproteobacteria bacterium
GCCGTTCAGGATCCACTCCATCGACGACTGCCCCGGGTAGAACAGCACCACCTCGCGGCCGGGCACGTCGCTCCAGTCGATGCCGAAACCGCCGTCGGCCGCCGGCTCGGCGGCCGGCGGCGCCACCGCGCCTCCCGCCTGGCCGGCCTTGTAGGCCGCGATCGCCGCGGCGACCGCGGCGGCCGTGCGCGCCTCCTGTTCCGCCTTCATGGCCGCCTGGGCCTCGCGCTCACGCTGGCGGGCCTCCTGCGCCTTGGCCTTCGCCTCGGCCTCGGCGGCCTCGACCCGCTCGAGCCCGGCGGTATAGCTCGCCGGGATCGGGCGAACGAAATCGGGATTGGGTTTTTCCAGCGCCTCCAGCTCGGCGTCGGTCAGCTGGGTATGCACCGGCTTGTGGGCGATGCCCTTGTGGCAGTCGATGCAGGTCTGGCCGCGCTCCATGGCGTTGAGGTGCTGCTGCCGCGCCCGGGGCTTCTGGTTCACCGGGTTCATGGCGGTGATGTCGTGGCAGTTGCGGCACTCGCGCGAGTCGGTCTTCTTCATCGCCGCCCAGACCCGCTTGGCCATGATCAGCCGGTTCGCCTCGAACTTCTCCGGGGTGGAGACCGTGCCCATGATCTTGTGGTAGACCTCGTTGCTCGCCTGGATCTTGCGCACCACCTTGTGAATCCAGGGCCGCGGCACGTGGCAGTCAGGACAGCCGGCGCGCACTCCGCTGCGGTTGGCGTCATGCACCGTTCCCCGGTACTCCTGGTAGACGTTCTCCTCCATCTCGTGGCAGGAGATGCAGAATTCCATGTTGTTGGTGGCCTCCATGGCGGTGTTGAAGCCGCCCCAGAAGATCACGCCCAGGATCATGAACACCAGGGCGGCGCCGAGCGTGGCGCCGAAGAGTGTCCTGCGTGACCAGAGACCCCGTTTTTTGAATGGTTCGCCCATCATCCCCCCCGACACCACCATCACAGTCCCTTGAAAAAGGGCGGGCATGCAGGCTCTGCGCCGCGATGCCCGCCCTGGCTCAACTACACATCAGCAACGTCCGCTCCCTCAGGTGACATGTTCCACGCGGTTGTGGACGTTGAACTTGCCGGTGGGCGCGTAGAAGCCCTTGATGCGCCCTTTCTCCTCCAGGGTCTTGGCATCGAAGATGACGATCTCGCCGTTGGGCTCCTTGCTGTCCTTGCGGTTCCAGACCGACACCCAGACCTCGGTGCCGTCGGCGTTGAACTCCGTGTGCACCGCGGCGTAGCCGGGCTTGTCGGTGATGCGGATGCTCTTGACGATCTCGTGGGTGTCCTTGTCGAACACCTGGATCGTCTGCTGCACCTCGGGCTCGGGATGCTTGGTCTGGTCCGCCCACACGTACTGGCTGTTGGGATGGGTGCGGATGAACAGGCCGGGGCCGTCGGTCTCCACCGTGTAGCAGACCTTCCAGGCCTGGTCGGGATGGCCGGCCGGGTCGTTGCCCCAGACGGTCACGGTGCCCTCGCCCAGGTGGGTGGTGCCGCCGACGGGACCGCACTTCGGATCGTTCCAGTTGGCGCCGGGGCCGGGATGGGGCAGCTTGCCCACGTCGATCATGGCCTCGAGCTTGCGCTCCTTGGTGTCCACCACCACCATCTTGTTGGAGGCGTTGGCGGCGATCTGGAAGTAGCGCCCGGTGGGATCGAAGAAGCCGTCGTGGAGGAACTTGGCCGAGTCGATCTTCTCGATGCGCAGGTTGTCGATGTCGCTGTAGTCCACCTGCCACATCTGGCCCAGCTCCTTCATCGAGACCAGCCAGGAGGTCTCGTTGGGCGTGTCGTAGACCGCGGCGACGCGGGACTCCTCCACGTAGTCGCCGTCCACGTTCACGCCGCGGGAGGAGACCACTTTCAGCGGCTCCATGGTCATCGCGTCGACAATCACGAAGTGCGGGGGCCAGTAGGCGCCGCCCACCACGTACTTGCCGTCACCGGAGATGGCCACGTCGCGGGCGTCATAGGCGATCTGGGTCTCCGCGACCAGCATCTTGTCCGGGGTCTGCCACAGATCGATCTTGTTGAGCTTGCCGTCGCGGCCCATCGTGTACCAGAACCGGCCCGGGTTCTCGGCCTTGGAGACCGTGGAGTGCTCCAGGGCCTTGATCACGTGCACGGCGTAGCCGGTGTCGATGTGCGCGACGATCTCGTGCTTGTCGCCGTCCACCACCGCCACCTTGCCCACGTCGCGCTCGATGACCAGGAAGAAGTTCTCCCAGTTGCGGTCATGCAGCGGCTTGGCGGGATAGTCCTTCGGCTCCACGTAGACCTTGGTCCGCTCCTTCATCAGGGCAAGGGGCATCTCCGGCGGCTTCGGCGGATCCATCTGGATGTAGGTGGCGAGGAGGCTGATGTCCTCCTTCGGCATGATGTCGTCGAAGTTGTTCATGCCGCCCTCGGTGCCGAGGGTGATGATGCGCTCGAGCCGTTCCTGCCCGAGCTTCATGGTGTTTTCGGGCTCGAGGTTCTTGCCGGTGGCGCCCTTGCGGAGCACACCATGACAGCCGGCGCAACGCTGGAAGTAGAGTGTCTTCGCCTTTTCGAAATCGTCCTTGGAAAGCGTGGGTGCGTCCGCGGCACCAGCCTGCATCGAAACACCGCCGAGGCCCAGCCCGACGGCCAGGCTCAATGCGGTCATGCCCAACTTCATTGTTTTCATGTTACCCCCCTTGCTGCAGTCATACACTGTGACCACCAGCACCCGGGGTGTCTGCACACGCATGGCCGACACCCGGCCGGTGCTTGTTCTGCAGGAGGATCGCGCCGTTGCGCCTCCCCCTGGAGTCCACCGAAAAAACCCTCCACGCTGTCTGCTCGTCGCTGGAACAGCTTTCTCCGAGAACGTCAAGGACATTTGATAACGGCGATGCCAGACCCGGGCCTTGACATAGGTCAACCACCTGTGAACGCATTCCGGGACAAGGTATGCACAGGTCGGGAGCGACGGCTGCGGCTGCCGGGACCGCGGGGATTGGCGGGGCGGGGAGCGGGGCGCGAGCCGGCCCGATCACGGGAAATGTGAACAAATGTGAACACCAACCCCGGCATGCGCGCGGCCGATCGCGGCACCGCCGCCCGGCCCGGCCACGCACCCGTGACCGGGGGGCGCATTCACCAGTCACCGGAGAGAACCACCATGTCAAGAACCCTGTCCATGTTCGGCCTGGCCACCCTGATCCTGGCGCTGATCGTGCTCACCGCCATCGGCTTCCTCTCCGGGCCCGCAAGCCCCCTCGCCTGGACGGCGCTGGCGCTCCTCGCGGCCATCCCCTTCATCCACCGCATCCTGATCAAGCGGCGCTTCGTGCGTTGGCGCGAGAGCTACAGCGTGGGCGTGGCGGCCCTGGACGCGGATCACAAGAAGCTGCTGCGGCTCATCAACAACCTGCAGACCGCGATCCACTACCAGACGGGGGAGGAGTTCATCCACGAGGCGCTGGATGAGCTGGTGGACTACACCCGGACCCATTTCGGCCGGGAGGAGGCGCTGATGCGCGACAACGGCTACCCGGATTTCGAGGCGCACCAGCGCGAGCACCGCGAGATGATCGGCACGGTGAACGACATGGTGGCCCGCTACCGGGCGGAAGGCGAGCAGGCCCTCGAGCCCCTGGCCCGGTTCCTGAAGGCGTGGCTGCTCAACCACATCAACGGCACCGACCAGCGCTACGGGCCGTTTCTGAACGGCAAGGGCGTACGGTGACGGACGGGGGCACCGATCCAGCATGAGCCGAGTCAACTGCATCTACTGCGGCGAGCGCTTCTCCGGCGAGATTCCGAACTGCCCGGCCTGCGGCGCGCCATCCCATTTCCAGCAGCGGGGCTGGCGCCCCGGTGCGCGGCGCCGCTTCGCCCTCTGGGTCGCGCTGCTGGCCATCGCCTGCATCCTCATCGCACTCTGGCTGCCGCGCTGAGCCGCGCTCACTCCAGCGCGGCGTCAATCGCCCGGCGGACATCCCCCAGGGTGCGGTGCACCCCGTGGCAGCGTGCACAGACCGCCACCGCCACCTCGGCCACCTGGCGTCCGGCCGCGCGCCGATCGCCCGCCGCGATGGCCTCGCGCAGCATCCGCAGCGCCTCCTCCGTCGCCGCGCCCAGGATCCGCTCCACCGGCGGCGCATCGCGGTGGCAGGAAGCGCAGCCCGGCCGGATCCGCTCCAGTCCGCGCTCCAGCGCGTCCGCGTACCCCGCGGCCGCGGCGGGGCGCTCGTCCTGCAGGGAGATGAGCACGCCGTTGACGGCATGGCTGAGCGACTCCATCGCCTCCGCCAGCGTCTGCGACGTCCCCTCCCCTTCGCCCGGAACGGTGATCGCCCCGTAATCGGGCGCGCGGTAGAGCGCCGCCACCACCGCCCGGTAGTCGCCGTGACACGATTTGCACGTCAGGCGGATGCGCCGCAGCTCGTGCCCGGCGCTCCCGGTCCCGGCCGGCCCCAGCGCGGCCACCAGGCGCTCGACGGCCTCCCCGTCGATCTCCGCCGACCAGGCCGGCACCATCTCCGCGACGGCCCCGTAGTGCTCGCGGAACCGCTCCGCCCATGCCAACGCCAGCTGCCGATCACCCGCCTCCAGGTACATCTCCACGGCCTGCAGCGTGCGGCGCAGCTGGAACATGTTGTGCAGCCACGCCTGGCGCTCATTCTGCGGCTTGTACCAGCGCGCCAGCTCCGGCGGCGGCGCGGGCAGCACCGCCGCGGCATGGGCCACCGTGGCAACCAGCGCCAGCAGCAGGGACGGGACAATCGCATAACGGCTTCTCATGGCTCACTCGCTCCAGGCAGATCGGTGGTCGGCGCCGCCATCCGCCCGGCGCCCCCATACCCTGCAAATCTTAGGAAAATACTGGGTTGACATAGGTCAAGGCCCGCCGAGGGGGATTGCGGATGATTCAAGACGCTTCGGTCCATTGCGTCCAAGTATGCACAAAGTCCAATTACGGGATCATTAGGATGGTCAGGAATATTAGAACCTTTAGAGGCAATTTCAGGTTTTTCCAGTAATGCGGTTATAGCCATGATTGCAGTTATGGCAATAGGAGATCGGAAGAGCG
>JAQVKR010000237.1 GCA_028694565.1 Gammaproteobacteria bacterium
AGTCTCCATGCGCTGGTGAGCTCGCCCGGCTTCCAGCAGGTTTCCCAGCAATGACGGCCAGGAACCCCGGAGCTTGTGAAGTTGCGCTCACGGGTGTGGCAAACCCGTCCCGGGACGTTCCGGCCAGGCGCGGCTGCCGCCGCGGGGGTGGCTCCGCCATGCCCGGGTGGCCAACGGATTCGACAACCGAGATTCTCTCTGACGGCAGGAGCCAGACATGATTGCGCCTTCTACTGACGCCATGAAAAGTGCGGGTACCGGCAAACAGGTCGGTGCGCTGGGCGTGGTGCTGCTCGCCCTCATCGTGCTGATGGCGGTCAACTTCGCGCTCGTGGCGCGCCAGAATGCGTTCGACAAGCAGTACATCGAACACGCCGGTGAGATGCGCATCCTCTCCCAGGAGATCGCCAAGAACTCCACCGAGGCGGTGACCGGCAAGGCCGAGGCCTTCCGGTTCCTGCAGGAGGCGCGCCAGGCGTTCGAGCGGCATCTCGAGCTGCTGCGGGTGGGCAACGGCGCGACCGGGCTGCCCGCCTCGCCGCCGGAGGCGACCGCCGCCCTCGGGCGGGTGCGGGAAACCTGGGGCGGGGTGAGCGGGGCGGCCGACGTCATCATCGGCCGCTGGGACGTCATCACGACGCTGCACGAAATCGCCGGCCGCTTCAGTGAAACCATCCCCCGGCTGCAGAAGGTGACCGACGAGCTGGTGGATGCGATGGCCGCATCCGACAGCGCCCGCGAGCAGCTCATTCTCGTCAGCCGCCAGTCCCTGCTGCTGGAGCGTATCGTGCGCAACGTCAACCTGGTGCTGCGCGGCGGCCTGGAGGCGGTTACCGCCGCGGACAGCTTCGGCCGTGACACCGCCCTGTTCGGGCGCGTGCTGAACGGCCTGCTGGAGGGCAGCCCGGCGCTGGGCATCACCGCCGTCGCCGAGCCCGCGCAGCGGGCCCGGCTCGAAGAGCTGCAGACCCTGTTCGCGCCGGTGAGCGAGAGCGCGGGCCGGATCCTGGAAAGCTCCCCGGAGCTGTTCCAGGTGCGTGACGCGGCCGACCGGATCTTCCAGAACAGCGGGCTGCTGCTGGACGGCGCCACGGACCTGGAGACGGTCTACGAGAATCTGGGCGCCCAGCGGGTCATCTCCGCGTGGACCGGCTTCGGCATCCTGGCCGTGGCGATCCTGGTCCTGGTCCTGCTGGCCCAGCGCTATGTGCGGGACAGCCGGCTGCGGCTGCAGGCGAGCACGGAGCAGAACCAGCGCAACCAGGAGGCGATTCTGCGCCTGCTGGACGAGATGGGCGACCTGGCCGACGGCGACCTGACGGTGCAGGCGACGGTGACGGAGGATTTCACCGGCGCCATCGCCGACTCGGTGAACTACGCCGTCGAACAGCTGCGCTCCCTGGTGTCGGCCATCAACAGCACGGCCGTACAGGTCGCGTCGGCATCCCAGGAGACGCGCACCACCGCCGCCAACCTGGCCGAGGCGAGCCGTCACCAGGCGAAGGAGATTTCCGCCGCCACCGCCACCATCAACGACATGGCGGTATCCATCGAGGGCGTGTCCGAGAACGCCTCCGAATCGGCACAGGTGTCCCGGCGGGCGGTGGAGATTGCCAACAAGGGCCACCAGACGGTGCAGAACACCATCCACGGCATGGACAACATCCGCGAGCATATCCAGGAGACCGCCAAGCGCATCAAGCGCCTGGGCGAGAGCTCCCAGGAGATTGGCAACATCGTCTCGCTGATCAACGACATCGCCGAACAGACCAACATCCTCGCGCTCAACGCCGCCATCCAGGCCGCCACCGCCGGCGAGGCGGGCCGCGGTTTCGCGGTGGTGGCCGACGAGGTGCAGCGCCTGGCGGAGCGTTCCGGCAACGCCACCAAGCAGATCGAGGCGCTGGTGAAGACCATCCAGACCGATACCAACGAGGCGGTCATCTCCATGGAGCAGAGCACCACCGAGGTGGTCGGCGGTGCCCGCCTGGCGGAGGAGGCCGGTGTGGCCCTGGAGGAGATCGACGCCGTTTCCAAGCATCTCGCCGAACTCATCGAGAGCATCTCGGCGGCGGCCCGCCAGCAGTCGACCTCGGCCAGCCAGGCCTCGCAGACCATGAAGGTGATCGAGGAGATCACCTCCCAGACGCTGACCGGAGCCAATGCCACCGCCGAGTCCATCGGCAAGCTGGCGGACCTGGCCGGGGGGCTGCGCAATTCGGTGGCCGACTTCAGGCTGCCCGCCGAGGGCGGCGGGGAGCAGGAGGAGGAGGTTCTCGCGGCGCAGGCCTGAGTGTTCGCGGTCACGGCAGCGCCGCGGCGGCATGCCGCCGCGGCGTCCGCCGGCCGCCCCACCCGGCTCGTCCGGCCATCGCAGCCGGCCCGTCGACGACGGGCCGTATGTACTCATAGGAAGAGGCCTTAGGTGTGAACGACACGACAGCCTTGAGCCTGATTCGGGCGGAAATCGACCAGGCGCTGGAGCAGGTCCGCCGATTCCTGGAGCGGTACATCGAGCACACGGAGGAGTCCGCTGTCCTGGAGCAGGCGGCCGAGGAGCTGCACCGGGTCCTGGGCAGCCTGAAGATGGTGGAGCTCTACGGCGCCGCGCTGGTGGCCGAGGAGATGGAGCGCGTTGCCCGGGACCTGCTCGAGGACCGGGTTCCTAATCGCGACGACGCCTGCGGCGTGCTGGTGCAGGCCGCCATGCAGCTCCCCAACTACCTGGAACGGATTCAGGCCGGGGAAAGCGACAACCCCCTGGTCCTGCTGCCGCTGCTCAACGACTTGCGCAGCGGCAGGGGCGCGGAGCTGCTCTCCGATACGCTCCTGTTCGAGCCCGACCTCTCGGTCATGCCGCCCGCGGGCTTCGACGCCGATTCCCTGGCCCTGCTGGAGGGGGACCTGCGCAAGCCGGCGCGCAGCGCCCGGCATCTCTATCAGCTGGGCCTGCTCGGCCTGCTGCGCAACCAGCAGCTGCGCCAGGCCCTCGGCCGCCTGCGCCTCGCCCTGTCCCAACTGGAGAAGATCTCCAGCGGCCGGCCCATGGGGCAGCTGTGGTGGGTTGCCTCGGGCGTCGTGGCCGCCGTCGCCGGCGACGGGCTGGAGGCGGGCCTCGCGGTCAAGCACCTCCTGTCCCGCATCGATCGCCATATCCGCCGGGTCGCCGAGGCGGGGGAGCCCGCGCTGGAGGAGGCGCCCCCGGCCGAACTGGTCAAGAACCTGCTCTACTACAACGCCAAGGCCGAGCCGGTCGATGCCCGCATCCGCGAGCTCAAGTCGGCATTCCGCCTCGACACGGTGCTGCCCTCCGAGGACGACATGGCCAGGCGCCGCCAGGGGCTTTCAGCCGCCAACCGGGGCGTGCTCCGGGTGGCCATCGGCGCGCTCAAGGACGAGCTCTCCCGGGCCAAGGATCAGCTGGATCTCTTCGTCCGCTCCGATCCGCGGGAGCCGTCCGACCTGGGGCCGCTGCGCGAGCTCCTCCGGCGGGTGGCCGACACGCTGGTGATGCTCGGCATGGGGCACGCGCGCGGCATGGTCCAACAGCAGGCCGCCGTTCTCGAGGAGATGGAAAGGGGTGAAAGCCCCGTCGATGACAGTGTCCTGATGGAGGTGGCCGGGGCGCTGCTGTACGTGGAGTCGGGGCTCGACCTGCTGCTGGAAACCGGCCGGCTTCCGGGGCAGGGCGATTCCCTGCTGACGGGACGGGAAAGCGCGGATCGTTCGGCGCTGCGCGCCGTGCTGCGCGAGTCCCTGCTGACGATCCAGTCCGCCAAGCAGGATTTCGCCGCGGCGTTGGCGGAGCCCGGCGCGGCCTTCGACGGCGCGGCCATGGCCGTGGCCGTGGAACCGGTTCTGGGGGCGCTGCGGATGCTGGAGGACGAGGCCGTGGCGGGGCTCCTGGCGGCCTGGCTGGAGCGAATCCGGCCATTGTCCGAGCTGCCGGCCGGGAGCGCCGCCTGCGAGAGCCTGGCCGATGCCCTGACCGCCGTGGAGAGCTACCTGGATGCGCTGCAGCAGGGGCGCCGGGCGGAGGGTTATCTGGAAATCGGACGCCAGCGCCTGGAGCTCGCGCAGCCGGCCACGGCCGCCGCCGCCGTGGCCCCGACGGAGGAAGGTCCCGCCGAGTGGCCGGCCGCGGCGGGAGAATTCCTGGAGGAGGACATCGACGAGTCCATCGAGATCGGTGGAATCGTGTATGACTGGGCCATCTCTCCGGGCGCGCATGCCGCGCCGGAGCCAGCGGACCGGGCGCACGGCCATGAATCCGGCCGCGAGGCGGCCGGGGAGGCGCTCGACGTCTTCGCCCCCGGGTGGGAGGAGTCGGCCACGGCCGGGGTGTCCGGGGCCGGGGAGCCGGAGCCCGACAGCTCCGCGGAGGCCGAAGCGGCGCAGGGAACGGACGCCGGAGAGTCCGAGCCGCCGGATCCGGAGCTGGTGGAGATCTTCACCGAGGAAGCCGACCAGGTGCTGGCGTCCATCGACGAGAACCTGGCGCGCTGGAAGTCCGATCCCGACGACGCCGAAGCCCGCCAGAGCGTGCGCCGCGCCTACCACACGCTCAAGGGCAGTGGCCGCATGGTCGGGGCGATGGAGGCGGGCGAGCTGGCCTGGGCCGTCGAGAATCTCCTCAACCGGGTGATCGACGGCGCCATTCCCGCGGCACCGGCGGTGTTCGACGCCGTGGACGAAGCCCGGCGCCTGCTGCCCTCCCTGATCGGCGCCTTTGCCGAGAACCGATCCTGCCCGGAGAGCGGGGAGGCGCGCGAGCTGGGTGAAAGTTGCCACCTGTTGAGCGAGGCGGGCCTTGCCGCGGCGGCAGCCCCGGCCGGTCGGCCGGTCGAGACGGAGCCCGAACCGGAGCTTGAGCCGGAGCTTGAACCGGAGCTTGAACCGGAGTCCGAACCGGAGCCCGGGGCGGCGGCGGAAGAGTCGCCGGGGCCGGTCGCCGGCATCGGGATGGATCCGGTGCTGCTGGGCATTTTCTCCTCGGAGACCCGCGGTCACCTGGCGGTGATGGGAGAGTTCCTGTCGCGCTGCAGGGCGCAGGGCGACGGCTGCCGT
>JAQVKR010000238.1 GCA_028694565.1 Gammaproteobacteria bacterium
TGCTCGACCCGGTGGCGGGCGCGGCCCACTTCGCGGTGCCGGCGGACAGGGCCCGGCGGCTGCACACCGGGATCCGCGACCGGCTGCCAGGCTACCTGGTGCCGCGCCTGGTGGTCGAGCAGCCGGGCGCCGCCGCGAAGCTGCCGCTCTGAGCCCCTCCGGCGCGGGCACCGGACCCGCCGGGGCATTTTCCCTGTGCGTGCCTGATTCACAGAGTTGCGGCCACCGGCCGCTATAATCGGATGGATACGGTCAGGCAGGAGCGGGCATGGACGGCAGGAACGGACCCATCGGGCTGTGGACACCCGGGACCGACGACGGTACCGATACCGACCTCGGGCATGGCAGCCTTCAGGCGTGGCTGGAGTCGCTCCCGCTGAGCGACGCGGGCGCATCGGCGGGCCCCCTGGTGGCGCGGCTCACCGGCATCAACCGGCAACGTATCGATGCGCGGGAACGGTTCGAGCGCCTTGAGCTGCTGCGGCCCGTCGCCCAGGAAATCGCCGCCACCCTGCAGGCGGATTCGCTGCGGCCCGCCGCGAGCGGCATGCCCCTTCCCGAGGCCCAGGCACTCCAGCGCGAGCTCAGCGACGGCTACAAGCTGGTGGCCGAAGCCCAGGCCGGCAGCCGTTCACTGTTCCAGGATCGGATCCTGGTGCCGACCGCCCTCCAACGCGCCCTGTATCACCTGAGCGAGCGGCTGACCTGCGCCTGGAGACGCTATGATCGCCTCCCCGCGCGAACCTGGCTCGATATCCACCGCATCTATGACTACGCCACCCGGGAAGGTCACGCGGCAACCAGGATCAAGGACGCAATGGTCCCCGGAACCGGCGAGACCAGCATCGAGGACACCTACAAGCGCATCCTGCTGCTGGCGCTCGCCAACCCCTATGCCCTGCGGCCCCAGACGCTGGAACGGCTCCAGCAACAGCTCTGGCGATGGTCTGACTCGGCCCGGATCCAGGGTCCCTACGGACGTGGCGGCCTGTTCCAGATCACGCTGGGGCTGGATCTGCCCCCCACCCACCGGTACACGGACCCCCAGCCCGGGGAGGACACCCGCATACTCGACACCACGGAGCTGGTGCAGCGGCTGGAGCGCCTGCTCTCCCAGGGCGAGCACACCGCCGCGCCCCAGCCCCTCTCCGGAACCACGCTGCGGCACCTCATCCATGCCTGGGGCGAACAGCCGGTGCGGCGGTTTCCGCGGGCGGAACGGGTGCTGCGACTGGAGGTGGTGCTCGGCCTGAGCACGACCCACGGCTTGCTGGCGCGCCAGGAGGCGCAGGGACGGGCGCCCGGCGCCGGAGCGGCGGGCAATCCGATCCCGCCGCGCGGCGACATCCCCGTCCAGGGCGGCGGCCAGCCCCCGCCCAGCACCCCGGGGCGCATCTGCACCACGCTGGACGTGAGCCTCGGCGGCTACTGCCTGCGCTGGGAGGGTGAGCGTCCGCCCGGCCTCCAGGTGGGTGAAGTCGTCGCCCTGAGCCGCCCCGACAACCCCGTCCCGTCCCGGCGCTGGTACGTGGGCGTGGTGCGCTGGCAGCAGCAGTCCCGGGACGGTGCGCTGGCGGTCGGCGTGGAGCTCCTGGCCCCCGGCGCCCGCCCGCTCGAGCTCAGGCGCCTGCGGCAGGGCGAAGACGCCGCCCTGCTCAAGGGATTGCTCCTGCCCGAGCTGCGCAACGTGGGCCAGCCCGCGAGCCTGCTGCTGCCGGGCAGCGGCTACCACGGGGGGGAGCCGATCGAGCTGCGCCGTGAAGGAGCCGCCATCCGGGTGCGGCTGCGCGAGAGCATCGCCGGCAGCGACAGCTATCGACAGTTCACCTTCGAATTTGACGCGGAGCCCACCGCCGAAGGTGATACCCTCCAGGCGTTCCGCTAACATTGCGTTGGAATTGAAGCCCTGGCGTCCGGCCGGACGCCGTCCCCGCGCGGAACAGGCGACGCAGCAGGGGGAGCGGGTGCAATGCGCCCGGCTCCCGCGCCTCGGCACTTCCGGCCGGCTCGAACAAAGTCACGAACAACGGCGCGGGGACCGCAACCGATGGAGCCGCGAGCGTGAAGGACACCGAAATCATCCGCCTGCTGGTGCTGGTGGACTCCTCCAACGAGGCCGAAGCCCTGGTAAGCGCGCTGCGCAACGCCGGCATGGCGGTCCGCGCCACCCACATCACCAGCCGGGCGGGACTGGTGGAGGCGCTCGAGCAGCAGCGCTGGGAGCTGGTGCTGGCCCGCGAGGCGGTGGGGGATACCGGTGTCGACGAAGTGCTCGAGCTGCTGGAGTCACGGCAGAAGGACATCCCGCTGATACTGCTCGTGGACGACCCCAGTGAACTGACCCTGGTCCAGTCGCTGCAGGCCGGGGCCGCCTACGCCCTGGCGCCCACCCAGACCCAGCTGCTGTCCCTGGTGGTGGAGCGGGAGATGGGCGCCCTGGACGAGCGCCGCGAGCATCGCCGCTGCCGCGCGGCGCTGCGGGACAGCGAGAAGCGCTGCCGCAGCCTGCTGGAGAACTCCCGCGACGCCATCGCCTATGTCCACGACGGCATCCACCTGTACGCCAACCCCGTGTATCGGCAGCTGTTCGGCTACGACGACGGGGAGGATCTGGAAGGCATGCCGATGATGGACCTGGTGGCGGGCCAGGACCAGGCCCGGTTCAAGGAGTTTCTGCGCGCCCACGCCCGCGAGGGACGCCACGGCCAGCGCTTCGAGTACCTCGGCGAAAGAGCCGATGGCAGCGAATTCGACGCCGTCATGGACTTCTCGGAGGCCGCCATCGACGGCGAACCCTGCACCCAGGTGATCGTCCGTCCGCCCGCGGCGGACACCGGCGCCGATGCCCGGCTGCACGAGATGCGGCGCCTGGATCTGGTCACCGGCCTGCTCAACCGCGACGCCTTCCTGGAGCTGCTGAACGACGCCATCAGCGCCGCGGCGAAGGGCGCCGCGGATGACGGGTTCGTGGTGCAGTACCTCGAGGTCGGCAACCTCGGCGAAATAGCCCGCGGCATCGGCCTGGCCGGTGTGGACGTCGTGCTCAACGACATCGCGGCGCTGCTGCGCCAGACCCTCGACGCGGAGCGCACCGCCCTGGCCCGCTACGCCGACGGCGCCTTCACCTGCCTGCTGCGGGCCGTCCCCCTGGAGCGGGCCCGGGAGCAGGCCGAGGCGCTGGCGCGCGGCATCGGGGAGCAGATTTTCGACGTCACCGGCCGTTCGGTGCAGGTGAGCGTGAACATCGGGCTCACCCCGGTGGGCGACAGCATCAACACCGCCCAGGAGGCGCTGGACCAGGCCCACGGCGCCTGCGTGGATGCGGCGGGCAGGAGCGGCGGCAGCCGGGTAAGCGTCTACCGGCCGCGGACGGAGGATGGCCCGGACGGGGTGGACGAAACCCTGGGCGCCCGGCTGCGGGAGGCCCTGGAGCAGGATGCCTATGCCCTGCTGTTCCAGCCCATCGTCAACCTGCATGGCGAAGCGCGGGAGTACTACGAGGTGCTGCTGCGCCTGAGCAGCGGCGACGGCAACCTGATTCCGGCGGGCAAGTTCCTGCCGGTGGCCGAGCGCATCGGCCTGGTGGCCGATCTGGATCGCTGGGTCGTGAAGCGCGCGGTCCGGGTGCTTGCCGATCAGCACCGTTCCGGCTTCCGCACCAGCTTCTTCATCACCCTGTCCCTGGCGACCATCCTGGACGAGTCGTTCCCCGCCTGGCTGAGCCAGACATTCCAGGATGCCCACCTCGGCGGCGACAAGCTGGTGTTCCAGATCGGGACCGGGATTGCCGCCGATTACCTCAAGCCGGTGCTGAGGCTTGCCGAACAGCTGCGGGAGCTGCGCTGCCGGATCACGCTCACCCAGTTCGGCACCGGCCTGAACCCCTTCGGGCTGCTCAAGCACCTGGATGTCGAGTTCCTCAAGCTCGCCCCCTCATTCATCACCCACCTCACCCGCTCCCGGGAGAACCAGGAAACCCTCGAAAGCCTGGTGGAAGAGGCCCACGGGCACGGCAAGCCGGTGATCGCGCCCCAGGTGGAGGAAGCCTCCAGCATCGCCATACTGTGGCAGAACGGCATCGACTTCACCCAGGGCTACTTCCTGCAGGAACCGAGCGAGTGGCTCGCCTACGATTTTCACGGGGACAGCGGGTAGGACAGCAGCCAGCCGCCGGTACGCAGGGCCGGATTCATCCGGCCGGGCAACAGGCATTCCGGCCGACCTCGTTGCGCGCAGATAAATCTGCACCTGCGCGCTCACTGAATCAGTCCAGCACGTGCGACACCAGGCCGTCGGCGAGCTTGGGCTCGAACCAGGTGGACTTGGGCGGCATGACCCGGCCGCTGTCGGCCACGGCCATCAGGTCTTCCATGGCGGTGGGATAGAGGGCGAAGGCGGCCGCCATCTCGCCGCTGTCCACCCGCGCCATGAGCCCCTCCAGCCCCCGGCTGCCGCCCACGAAGTCGATGCGCGGGTCCCGGCGCAGGTCCACGATCCCCAGCAGCGGCTCCAGCACCCGGTCGGTGAGCAGACTCACGTCGAGGCGGCCCACCGGATCGGCGGCCGGGATGCAGGCGGGATCGAGGGTGAGACGATACCAGCGCCCCGCCAGGTAGAGGCCGAACTCCCCGCGCGCGGACGGGCGCACGGGCGCCGGCTCCGGCTCCACCCGGAACTCCGCCGCCAGGCTGTCGAGGAACGTCTCCGGGCTCATGCCGTTGAGATCGCGCACCACGCGGTTGTAGTCGAGGATGCGCATCTGGTCATGGGGGAAGAGCACGGCGAGGAAGTAGTTGTAGCTCTCCTCGCCCGTATGGGCGGGATTCGCCGCCGCGCGGTTCGCGGCCACCCGCGCGGCGGCGGCCGAGCGGTGGTGGCCGTCGGCGATGTAGAGCGACTGCATGGCCTCGAAGGCGGCGCTGAGGGCGGCGGTCACCCCGGAATCGCGGATCACCCACAGGGTGTGCACCACGCCGTCGTCGGCCGTTACCCCGAATTCGGGCGCCTCGGCGGTCACCC